>PMYF01000758.1 GCA_003171295.1 Acidobacteriota bacterium
CGGTTTCAACTGATTCACCATGAGCACGCAGCGGCGGATCTCGTCGGCGGGCATGAAGGGACCGATATGGATGTCGGAAAGCTGCGCCAGCCGAAAGCCGTCGAAAGCCTTCGGAAGCCGCCGAAGCTTGATGCGTTGATGCGTGACCTCAATAGCCGTTCGCTCGTAGAGGAGCCCATAGGCGCTGGCGACGAAGGGCGCGGCGCTCACGGCCATGGCGGTCTTCTCCAGAAAGCGGCGGCGCTGCGGAGAGAGCAAGCCGGGGCGGCCCGGGTTCGAGCGAAGAAATAGTCTGGCGTAGACCGCATAAGCGGCGCGCGCCAGGCGGTCGAAAATGTGGAAGATGACGACAGCCAGGAATCCCAGCAACGAGGAGAGAAACCACCAGCGGAAAGGCGCTTGGAGAAACGCAGCCCGGAGCGTCAAGTGGGTGGGCTCAATGGGGTTTTCAAGCAACGGAAGGTTGTATGCGAGCACCACCAGGTAGACAATTCCCGCCAGGCGGCCCAGCCACCGTCGCAGGGCGTTGCTCGGGAGGAGCTTGGTGCCCAGCGCCCGCACCTGCCGAAACCAGAAATACTGGCTGGCGATGAAGATCAGAAAGATCGGCCCGGCAAATAAAAACCTCATAGTATTTCTCGAAGCCCCGCTGCATGCAATGCCAGTCTATTATACGATGCCGGATGAAATCTGTCTGCTGCCTGCCCCGGCAGCGGCCCGGGCTGCGATGGTGGGTCAGTTTGCTTTGGTAGCGGCGAGTTCACCTCGCCAAATGGCGGCGTAAAGCTGGCGCTGGCCCATCCCCCCGCTGCTATCCCATTGACTTTGGGCAATTTCTGGGTTATAGTAAGAATCTCTAACACTGCACGCATTCATTACCTAATAAGGAGTCCCATGGAATTTCAGATAGGCGAGAAGGTAGTCTATCCCAACCAGGGTGTCGGCATTGTCGAACAAATCTCTACTCGCAATCTTACCGGCCAGCCGGAAATGTTCTATTTGCTGAAGCTTAGCTCCAGCAGTATGCGGGTCATGGTGCCCACGGGCAGCGTGGCCAGCGTAGGTTTGCGGCGGGTCACCAGGAACAGCGAAATCGGGGGCGTCCTCGATTACCTGCAGAAAGGCCGCTGCAAGTCTGCGCAAGATTGGAAGGGGAGATTCAAGGAAAACTCCGAAAAAATGCGCAGCGGTTCGCTGATGCAAGTGGCCGAGGTTTTTAAGACGCTGATTATCCTGAACCAGGCAAAGCCGCTCTCCTTCCGCGAGAAGAAGATGCTGGATCGCTCCTGGCTGCTGCTGGTGGATGAGATCGCCGTGGCACGCGGGCAGGCAAAAGAGACGGTGGAAGCAAACCTGACCAAGTCCCTGGGCAAATCCAACCTGAGAGCGCCTCTGCCGAGCTAAGTGCTGTTTGCCGGTGGCGAACACTCTGTTCGCCCCGCTCCTCTCCGTTGTTTTGCTCTCGGGGGTTACGTGTGGGCATAGCCCGGAGCGCGCCGGCCCCTGCCCAGAGCCAGAAGCACCCCACCCAAAAGGAGTAACTTGCGCCCGGAAAAGGTTTCCGGGCAGCGGGGATGGGGTCCGGGCATATCCTCAGGCGTCCACAGGTTTTCCACAAGATTTTGTCGATGTAACTCCTGCAACCACTATATGTAGTGTTTTCCCTCTTGACAAAGGGTGTATCCGGAGTTAGATTCTGCACCTGCCGTTGCGGAGCCGGTTTCTGCCCGGAGGGGGGCGAATCGGCAGCGGGACACGCGTACAATGACTAATCCGCTGTGACCAAGCCGCACCAGCGACTACTCGTAGTTACGAAGGGCGCAACCCCATCTTATTGGAGGCGTATCATGGCCGAGAGGGATTCTATGTCGACGGAAACGAAAACCTGGGCCCCCGACAGCGAGATTTCGAGCAGGCGCGGCGTTGCCGTCAAGCGGCTATTCACCAAGCCCGGGGTGCATCCCTTTGATGAACTCCAGTGGGAGTTGCGCACGGCCTCCATCCAGAACGAAAAGGGCCAGGTTATCTTCGAGCAGCGCAACGTGGAAGCGCCCAAAGACTGGACGCAGACGGCCACCAACATTGTGGCGTCGAAGTATTTCCACGGCAAGCTGGGAACGCCCGAGCGTGAGTCGAGCGTGCGGCAACTGATCACCCGCGTGGCCGATACGATCGCGCAGTGGGGTGTGGAAGGCGGGTATTTTCGCAGCGAGGAAGACGCCCGGAATTTTCACGACGAACTGACGCACCTTGTGGTCCGGCAGAAGGCGTCGTTTAATTCCCCGGTTTGGTTTAATTGCGGCCTATGGCACAAGTACCACCGCAGCTCCCAGGGCGGCGGCTGGTACTGGGACCCGGCAACGGGCGGCGTCAAGAAGGAGACCGAGGCCTACCGGCACCCGCAGTGCTCAGCCTGCTTCATCAACTCCGTCCAGGACAACCTCGAAAGCATCCTGAATCTGGCCAAAGTGGAAGGGATGCTCTTCAAGTGGGGTTCGGGCACGGGTACGAACCTCTCACCGCTCAGGTCCTCAGTGGAGCCGCTGTCGGGCGGCGGGGTGGCTTCGGGGCCACTGTCGTTCATGAAAGGCTACGATGCCTTTGCGGGCGTCATCAAGTCCGGCGGCAAGACGCGCCGCGCCGCCAAAATGGTGATTCTGAACATCGATCACCCCGACATCGAAGAGTTCATCGAGTGCAAGGCGAAGGAGGAGCGCAAGGCTTGGAAGTTGGTAGAGGCGGGTTACGATTCCGCCATCGACGGCGAAGCCTACGGCTCCATCTTCTTCCAGAACGCCAACAAC
>PMYF01000321.1 GCA_003171295.1 Acidobacteriota bacterium
GGCAAACACCAGATTGCACACGATATTGTCCGCACAAGGAGAAGCCCCTGTCTTCCCCATCGCGCTCACCTGCACCTGCTTGATGGGACATCCGGCCAGGAACCGCAGCAGGTCGATGGAATGACAGGCTTCACCAATAATCCGTCCCCCGCCGACCACGGGATCCTGGGCCCNNGGCCCAGTGATTGGCTGAAAGTGCTCCGGCATTGAAAGTCATCACAAGCGCTTTGGGTTCGTGAACCGTGGCCAGCAACCGCTTGATCTCGAGGACCTGCGGAGCGAAGCGCCGGTTGAAGCCGACCATCAAAAAGGGGGCGACTTGTTGATGGTTGATAGTTGAAGGTTGATAGACGGAGGCGATCTCGGCCAATTCGGTTTCGGTGAGGCAGAGGGGTTTTTCCACATAGACGTGTTTCCCGGCATGGAGTGCCTGCACGACATGGCGGGCGTGGGGGTTATGCCGGGNNCAGCAAAAATGGAATCGGTGTCGGTGGTGGATTCCTCAAAGCCGAATTTCCGGCCCA
Source organism: Acidobacteriota bacterium (assembly GCA_003171295.1). Taxonomy (GTDB): domain Bacteria; phylum Acidobacteriota; class Terriglobia; order UBA7540; family UBA7540; genus Bog-366. The sequence continues at coordinate 525 of PMYF01000321.1, forward strand.
GATGAGTGCCCGACACTCCGGCCGCCGAAGCAATGATCTTGAGTCTCACCCCGGTTTTCTTCAGTGCGGGCAACAGGACCTGGCCGGTGAAATTGCCGGCGCNNGGTCGGAGGTCAGAGGTCGGAGAACAGGGAGCAGGGACGACAAGCCCACGGGACAACTGGACGGTGGCTTTAAAGTCAGCCGCCTCTGGATATTGGAGGATGACGCCGAGGGCGGTGGGATCTTTCTGAATGAGTTCGTAGGCGGAAACGGCGTCTTCGATTTTGAACCGGTGGGTGATGAGCGGCTTTACCTTGAGCGCCCCGGATTTCATCACGGCCAGGACGGCCTCAAAGTTGCGCTGTTCGGTCCAGCGCACGTAGGGCAAGGGGTAATCCTGTCCGCCTTGCTCGTAGTTCTCGTCGTAACGGCCGGGCCCATACGAACAGGAAACCTGGAAAGACAACTCCTTCTTGTAAAAATCGTCCCGGCGCAGGTTCAGGCCTACAACTCCCACCAGAATTATGCGGCCCCGCTTACGACNNGTAATGATGACGCCGTCGACGCCGGTGCCCCGGGTCCACGCCTCGGCGGCCGCGACGGGATCAGCGCCGGCACCTGCATTAACCGCCCTGGCGCCAAAACTTTCTGCCAGCTTCAAACGGTCCGCATGCAAGTCCACTCCCAGAACCTCACAACCATGAGCGCGGAGCAGTTGCACGGCAAGCTGGCCGATGAGGCCCAACCCGAAAACCATGAACCGCTCGCCCAAGGTCGGGTTGGCCAGACGCAACCCTTGCAAGGCAATGGCGCCGAGCACTGTGAATGCCGCTTCCTCGTCAGAGACCCCCTCTGGGATTTTCGCGCACAGATTGGCGGGCACATTCACGACTTCCGCATGTGGTCCGTTGCTGATGACGCGGTCGCCGGGCTGGAAGCCGGAGTACTGACCACTGACTACGGGAGCAGTGACGACGGGACTACAGTACGACGGGACAACGGGACCTTCGGCAGAAGACGGAGGACGGAAGTCGGAAGACAGAGGTCGGTGGGCGGAATCAATAACAACGCCGGCGTTGCAGTAACCCAGCGGGAGGGGTTGATCCAGCTTGCTGCGGATCGCCTCGATGGTGGGGAGCAGGCCATCGGTGCGAATCTTGTCGAAAGCCTGTTTCACCTTGTCGGGCTGTTGCCGTGCCTTCTGCAGCAGGTTGGCCTTGCCAAACTCGACGAGCATCCGCTCGGTGCCAGCCGAAACCAACGAGCAACGGGTCTGAATCAAGAGGCTGCCCGCGCGCGCCTGGGGAGTGGGCACTTCCGCGAGCGCGGTTTCTCCGGAACCGAGATTTTGCAGGAGTTGTTTCACAGTGGTATTTTGTCCGCTATCAAATGCTTTCTCGCTCTGGCATTCTGTTTGCATACTGGATGGCTCCGGAGCTCCTTGTATGCCTGGAGAATCCGGTCCTCGTAGAACTCGAACACGAACTCATGCCGGTGGGCCTGGCAATTGCGGGCGATCCGAGACCTCAGGCTTTCGTTTGCGTGGAGATTCTTCAACGCCGTGGCCAGGCCTGCCACGTCGCCCGCTTCCACACTCACCCCCACCCCGAGGCGCTCTGTCACCTCCGCCATGTGTGTCCCTTTGGCAACAATGATGGGCAGGCGGCAATTGATGGCCTCACACAGGCGATAAGCGAGATGAATCTTCTTGTCATAACTGCTGTCATAAACCGCATACAGCACATCAACCTGACGGTACAGGTCCAGGATGTGTTCTTCATAGCGGTAGGGTCCAGCCACCTTGATGTGCTTATCCTTCTTCGCAAAAGCATCCACCAACTCTTGATCCACGCCGGTTCCCGCGAACAGAAGGCTGACCGGGCTTCCTTCCTGCCTTGCGAGTTCTGCAGCCTTGACCAAAGTAGTGATGCCCTGGCGCCCCCTTAAAAAGCCGATGTATCCCACCGTGAGGTCACCCTGGGCCTTCCGGGGTTCGAACTTGGCAAAGAACTGCGCCGGAGGCGCGTTGGCAACGAAATGCACTCTGGTATGCTCCGGTATCAGTCTGAAACGTCTTAGCAGCTCGGTGTCGAAACCCTCCGAGGTGACGAAGAGAATATCCACCTTGCGATAAACCCAGCGCTGCAGCGATCGCAGTGAGCGGGAGAGCATCCATTGGGTGGTGTCCTGCAAAGTGAAAACCAGTTTGGACTGGGGGAGTGTCGCGACAGCCAGCCGCGCTGCCAGGAGCATGTCAAAGTTCCACGCGTGGATGATGTCCGGCCTCAAGGCTCGGATTTGTTTCACAAAGAGAAGCAGCAGCACGATCCGGGGCCATAACTTGCTTATGAACGATCTCCCAACGGGCCAGCGAACAGGATAGCGTTGGACCTCGCTCAAACGGGCTGTCAATGGCACACTGATGCGCGAACCTATGCGTTCCCAGTAGATCAAATCCACCTGATACGTTCCCAACCGGCGGAGGTACAGCATCATGGAAACCGGGAGGGCTTCCGGCTGGTTTCCGTAGAGAAACAGGGCCTTCTGCATGACGGGCAGTCCTCGAGGACTGATCGGGGCTGCCCGGACAGGCTCTGCCGCCGCTTCCAGGGTTTCGGCCACCTGCTCCACAATGCCCCGGTAAGAAAACTGCTGGCTGCGCGCCGCCCCCTGGCGAACCAGACGATCCCGCAGCAAGCGATCCTGCAAAACTTCGTTGATGGACGTGAACGCGGAGGTGGCGTTTTCAGGATCAAAATAACAGGCCGCCTCGCCGCAAACCTCATGAGCATATGGGCGATCCGCGGCTGCGATGGGACAGGCGGCAACCATTGATTCGACGAGGGGCAGCCCGAAGGATTCTGTCAGCGAAGGAAATACGCTCAGTTCGGACTGCTGAAGCGCCCAGTAAACTTCGTCACTAGAAAGGTGGCCGAGCCAGCAGAGATGCGCCTGTACCCCAAGTGCAGATGCGCGGCGATGCAAATCCCGCTCATACGCGCCACCCCGTGGCGCCGGACTTGGCGGTTCGAGTGTCAGCATGAGCTGGAGTTCGGGGAAGCGACGCAGGAGGAGGGGCAAAGCCTCGAGCAGCAGGCGATGATTCTTGTGATCACCTATATTGGCGACATAAACCAATCTCGGTCGCGGAAGCCCCTCCACCTGCCTCCGCACGTCGGGCCGAACACAAAGTGGGCTAGCGACTTCACGAAAGCCACTGGGAATGACTCGGACCTTTCCATCCAGCCCGGGTTCCAAGGTTTTGAGCGCCTGCCGCATGACCTGCGTTTGAACAATCACATACCGGCTGGAGGTTGCGCTGCGCCGAATCCCCATGCGAATGGCGTGCAGGCGGATCCTTTGCACTACAGTATGCTCCCCTGTATGCAGAGAGTCCAGCGCCTTGAGTTGGTGGACAAACAGGACCGCCGGGACAGGGGGATGCGCGGAACCGACGTTGGCAAAGGAGAGAAGCACATCGGCCTGCAACCGCCGTACCCGCTGCGGCAACTGCCAATTGACCCAGACCCACCGGGCCAGCCATCCGTTGCCCCGAGGCGTTTCTTCAATGCAAACCCGGGCGTCAGGAGGCGGATTGTCGAATTGGCGAAAGCGCCGCTCCAGCAGAAAGACATGCCATTGCCAATCCGGACGAACGACAGGCAGCCAGCGCAACCACTCTTGCAGCACAGAAGCGGCTCCGTGACTGCGAATGCCAACTGCATCAATGGCAACGTTCATGGGGCAGAGATCAGAGGTCAGAGGCTATTGTGAAAGGAAATACCTCAACTGGTAATTCCCCCACTCCACGCGAATATGATCGCGCCGGAGGTCCCACGGAGAGTTGCCCTGGCGCGTCGGGCCTCTTCTGTTGGTCAAGAATGAGTCAAAGCCCATATCCCTGGCGAGAGCCGGGTCACGGTCCGCGACAAAATCCCTTCCGGGTATGCCGAAAGGACAAGCGAAATGGCGACACGGCCTTCCCGTCTTCTCCTCGATCCTGTTCTTTGATTCGCTCAATTGGCGGCGGACTTCGCNNTCGCCAGGCGGGCGTGCGAACAGGTATGCGATCCGAGCGCCATCCCTGCCTGCATCATCCGCTGGCATTCTTCCCAGGTGAGGTACTCTTCGCACTGAGTCATCCCCACGTGAAGCGGCCTGCACACGCGCGGTTCTCCCGCCGCCTCATCCGCCACAAAATCCGTGGCAACGAAGAATGCCGCCGGAACTCCCTTTTCCGCGAGAATGGGCAGGGCATGGTNNGACATGAGCAAATCGACCACCGCATCCAGCGGCAGAAAATCCCCAAATTCCTGCAAATAGCCCAGCATCCGCGCAAAGTCTGCGCGCTGACCTTCAAGGACACGATGAAAATAGGGGAACCGGATCCAATTGGATGTGCGCTTGATAGATTTGAACTGGGAAAGGAAGAATACCGACGAGTCACGGAAGGTCTTCCTGACGGTCGGATGCAGAATCTCTGGGGTCCTGATCATCCCCATTCTCAACTGCAGCCCTGTTTCTGGGCATTGCGGTCAATCGGGGTTTCCTCCTCATCCGGGCTGGGCTCCAACCAGCACGGCGCTGGACGGCTTCCTTCTCCAAGAAATACATGAGCCAAGACGTCTCTGAAATAATGCCCCACGACGTCTGGGGTGATGCGGGAACGGTATGCAATCGCCTTGTGTCGCATCTCCCTAATGGATTCCGGATTCTCCAGGAGTGATTCCAGGCAACCAGCCAATTCGCTGGAGTCTCCAGAGCGGAAGATCTTGCCAGCCTGGGATGCCTGAACGAGTTCTCGGGAGGTTGCCTTGTCACTGCAAATCACTGCCAGACCCGTCTGCAGGGCTTCGTTGCAAACCACGCCCCAGCCTTCGAAGCGGCTGGGGATGAGGCAGACATCGTTCTGGCTGAGCAAGTCCATGATGCGGTCACTGGGCTGCGCCCCGAGCCATTCGATGCGCGGCCCGATGCCCCTGGCTTCCGCCAGGGCCTGCATGCGGGCTCTGCCCGGGCCATCGCCCATGATCTGCAGATGCCAGTTGTGCCGCCGGCATTCGGCCAAAGCACGGAGCATGATGTCTACGCCTTTGCGCGAGATGAATTTCCCGGCGTAAACCAGGCGAACTGGATCGTGCACCTGCGCAGTCACAGGCTTCTCGTATGCCTCGCACTGATACATGAACGGAAAAAGCTTTGCCGGCGAGAAGCCGGCGCGGCGATAGAAGTCAAGCCCGTGTTGTCCCATGGCCAGCACCGCCTTTATATGGGGAATGTACTCGCGTGCCAGCCAGCGAGCCCGCCAGGGACGCAGCCATCCTTTCCAGCCCAGGGCGACACCTGGTTCAGCCATGATGGCGAGGTTGACGATTCCGCGACGAGCAGCCTCACGATAAGCGGAAATGATCGGCCCATAGGCATGGAAACCACCCAAAATGTGGATGGCATCGGCGAAGTCGCCCATGAGTTTGCGAGCTGCTTGCTCAGGCCCATTGGCNNGAGTGTGGCTTTTGCCACCCGAGGAGCCTGCGATCCTCCGTAACATCAGAGCACCAAATGGCATACACTGGATCAGGCCACCAACCAGAAAGAACCCGCAGGGCCGGAACCTCCAGGTGCGATGGTATATTGCTCCAAAAGCAGACCCGCATAGATAAAAACCAGAAATTGGGAAAGCGGAAAGCTGGGATCATCAAGGCAAAGCTGAAGGCAAGTGGGTCAGCATGTTTCAATGCCTCGTATTCGGG
>PMYF01000027.1 GCA_003171295.1 Acidobacteriota bacterium
AATATCCAGAACTCATTCGGCTGTTCTTGCGACAGCGTTCCGATCCTGCGCGCGCAGGTTACGATGCTCCGGCAATGTACAACGCTCTTGAGACACTCAATGCCTGCGGCGGTCAATACATAGCTTTTCTTGAGGGCGATGACTATTGGACGGATCCCCAAAAGCTGCAGATCCAGGCTGTGTATCTTGACGAGCATCCCGAGGTCGTCGCGTGCTCTGGCCGTTATCAGATCCTGGAAAATGGCGCGACGAGTCTTGCGCCGGATGGGCTCGAAGCTTTTTTCAAGGACCAACCACACCTCGTTGCAACGTACCACAATTTCAACTACCCATACGTCCTCAGGCCGCTCACGGTTATGTTTCGAAGAGCAGCTATTCCTGGACGCTTCCAAGGAGATGATGGGCTCGATCTCACGCTTTGGGCTCATCTGTTGAGAAATGGGAAATGTGGTGTTGCTCTCAACCGCTTCTTCAGCGTTTATCGTAAACATCCCGGTGGTATTTGGTCTTTAATCACCAAGGACGAGCAGCAAACTTTCGTCCACCAAACACTGCTTCGGCTGGCTTCAAATGAGGGGCTTGGGTCGCGCTGCATTCGGAAAGCCTTCATCATGCATGTCCACTCTCGCCTCACCGAGGCGCGGCAGGCGCTTAATGCTTTGAGATCATGCCTGACACGAGTGTTACACCCATATCCACACCTGCCACCGCCCAGCCGCACTAGCAGATTATTCCACCGCTTGGCATTTGGCGCGCAGGATGCCTGCCTCGACCTGGCACGCCTCCAGCTTGAGTCGGTGGCCGCCATGCATGATCCTGCGTGCACCACCCGGCAACGGCTTTACTTATGGCTCCGGCACTGCTGCTGGCTTGTGGCCATGCTCCCGCTGGTCAGTCTGCACCTGGTGCAGGCCCTGCTTCACCGGCGGTCGCGCACGAATGCAGCGACGGAGCAATCCGCCTCCGACACGGGGGTGGAGGGCGGTCCAGGGACGCTTAAAGCCCAAGCCCGAAGTGAGGGTGGGAGCGAGCCAAAAGGCGTCATGTCGGCAACCACCGGAAACAAGTGATCCCAGGCACCATACGGCGCGCCTGCCGAAGACTGCGGGATCCTGCAGTCCGCCTGTGGAAGCACTTCTTTGGCCCAGCGCTTGCATCCATCCCGGGTGGGGCGCTGATTCTGACATTCGATGATGATAGCGTTGCAGACTGGCACGAGACGGATCGCGTGCTCAGCCCCTATCATTGGAAAGCCACCTTCTGCGTCTCCAACTTCGAGAAGCTGGGAAATGAAGAGCGTAAGAAGCTCCTGGCCCTGCAAAACAAAGGACATGAAATAGCGTGTCACAGCGCCACACACCTAAAGGCAGTGGACTTCGTTGCTTCCCATTCGATTTCCGATTATATCGCCACCGACATCACTCCCGCCATCGCTGCGATGTCAGAATATGGCCTGACGATTTATTCCTTCGTGTATCCGCATGGAGCTAGAAATCAGGAGCTCGATCGCGCGCTTCTCAAGTATTTCGATATACTGCGAGGCACGGTCTATGGCATGAAGCCTATCGCCGAACATAAGTGTTTCGCCAACGGGAGCCGGGTGGTCTCCGGGCTTGGCATAGATCGGCATTATGGAAACGAACTGCCGTATCTTCTGCAAGTCCTTCAGTTCGCGGCGGCCAACGACAAGATCGCGGTCTTTTACGGGCACAGAACCCACCGGGACGACTCCCCGGAACTCACCACAGGCCATCATACCTTGGAAACGATTTGCCGGTACGCCCAGAAGTATGGAATGCGCTTCCTGACTCTTCGTGAGTTGTCCCGGGACAAGCGGCACTAGAACATGGTGCGCATCGAAATCATATCGCTCCTCGACAAGAAGCACTCGGTGGCGTTGGAGGAGTTGCTTTTCTTCAATCCGCAACAGGGCCGGTTTCGCCAGAGCATCGTCGCCAGCGTGCAGCAATACGGGTCGCCGGAGATCGTCCACCGCAACGGGGGATTGCGGGTCCAGCTTAAGTCCCTGCCGGATGTGCAAACCTTGTATGCGCTAGCGCACAGCTCCCTGTCCGAGAAATTGGTGGGCGCCGTGGTATTCACCCGCATAGCAAGCGACATGCTTGAGATCCTACACATCGTTGTGCGCCCGGAATTTGCCTGTGGCGGAGAGCAGGCGCATCAGGGCTTGGCGCTGCAGTTGATCGATGAGGCGTGCCGGGTTGGTCGTCAGATCGCCGGAGTCAAGGCCATCCTTCTTGCCTACAACCGCGGAAAGGTCCTTCTCAAAAGGGCGTGGTTCGTAGTGCTTCTCCGCACTGGCTCTGCCACCCAGATTGCAGCACGAAATGGAAAACCGAATGAATTTAGCTATCCTTGGAGCCCCCCCAGCCTTCGGCGAACCCCTGCATGTCGGCCGGCCCAACCTGGGTGACCGGCAGAAGCTCCTGGCGCGCATGAATGAGATGCTCGACCGGCGCTGGCTGACCAACAACGGTCCGCTCGTCCAGGACTTTGAGGCGAAAGTCGCACGGTTTGTGGGTGTGAAGCATTGCGTGGCGATGTGCAACGCGACCATCGCGCTTGAAATCGCCATCCGGGCCGCCGACCTCAAAGGCGAAGTCATCGTACCCTCCTATACCTTTATCGCCACGGCCCACGCTTTGCAGTGGCAGGAGATCACGCCCGTTTTCTGCGACCTGGACCCCTGGACCCACAACATCGACCCGCGCAAGGTCGAGGCCCTCATCACGCCGCGCACTACCGGCATCATCGGCGTGCATGTCTGGGGGCGTCCTTGTCCCATTGACGACCTCACTGCCATCGCGAAGGAGCACAACCTCACCCTGATGTTCGACGCCGCCCACGCCTTTGGCGCCTCCTACAAGGGGCGCATGGTCGGCGGCTTCGGCCTTTGTGAGGTCCTCAGTTTTCATGCCACGAAGTTCCTCAATACGTTCGAAGGCGGTGCCATTGTCACCAATGACGACGACCTGGCCAAGAAAGCGGGCCTGATGAGGAATTTCGGGTTCTCCGGCTACGACAATGTCATCTACATCGGCACCAACGGCAAGATGACGGAGCCCAGCGGCGCCATGGGCTTGACCAACCTGGAATCATTGGACGAGTTTCTCGCGGCCAACCAACGCAACTATGATTGCTATCGCAAAGGCCTGGCCGACAGCAAGGGGCTCTCCCTCATCGCCTACGACCAGTCGGAACGGGCCAACTATCAGTACATTGTGATGGAGGTGGACGAAGACCGAACCGGCCTGAGCCGGGACCACCTTGTGGCCGTCCTGCATGCCGAAAACGTGCTGGCCCGCAAGTATTTCTGGCCGGGATGCCACCGGATGCAGNNTCTCCCCACGGGAACCGCCGTAGGCCCGGCAGACATTGCAATTGTCTGCGGGATCATCCGCGCTGCCATAAACCAGCGCGAAGCCGTCCGCGCCACCTTGGACGCCCCCGGCCCACACCGCCAAAGGATAAGAGCTGAAACCTGAAACCAGGAGAGGGCTGAGGGCTGAAACCTGAAAC
>PMYF01000719.1:0-3682 GCA_003171295.1 Acidobacteriota bacterium
GGGGATCAACTGATCGGGGCACGTCTCAGGCCGAGCCCTGTTCGGTCGCAAGACTCACAGGCTAACACTGCACCGGCAGCGTGTCAATAAAGTTATTACCCGTGTTGCCCACCGGTAGGCACAATCGTAAGGCACAAGTGCCTAATTGTCCGACATTCCTCACGCAAGAAGAAATGGCGCGAAAAGCCGCACACCTGTGAAGTCGGGTCCGAGCTACGCTTGCTCGAAAAGAACCCCGACGCGCCAAAAGAACGTACAAATTTCCGCCGATTCATCGTAACGAACCCCTTCCCCTATGCATGATCACGGCGCGCCGATTTTAACACCGTAAGTAACAGGGAGGAGGCAAGCAGTTGGTCATCCCGGGTAGTGGTGTCATTTGCAAGAGAGGGGCGCCCCCGGGTGCAGTCATTCCCGCGAAAGCGGGAATCTACCCCGCAGGCCATTGGAAACGCGCCTGCGGCGGACTGGATTCCCGCTTTCGCGGGAATGACCAGGGTTTCGAAAGGGAGCCCATTCTAAATGACACCAATACCGGCATCCCGACATAAACCATCGGGACAGGTTCCCGCGCGAGAGGGAATACTGGATATCGCCTTTGCGGACAATGCGGGGATTATTTCAGATCGGGTCCTTACTGGAAGGTAAGACCGGGGAGCACTCGCCGCGGCGGTTACTTCAGGAAAATGCCGCAATCAAGTCGAGAAGCTGCCACAAAAAAAAGCCCTGGCTACCCTTTCGGGGGCAGCCAGGGCCAAGGAAGCAATCAAACCAGCAAGAAGTCAAACTAGAAGCTGAACTTCATGCCGAGTTGGATGTTACGTGGGCTCCAGGCACCTGTAACTTCGCCGCCGCCTGGGTTAAACGTATCCCCGCCACAGGTACGGCCAAAGGCCGGGCTACCGTCGGCATTAGGACTGCCGTTGCAGCCCATGTTGACCCCCTGCCACTGCGGATGGTTGAAGGAGTTGAAAGTTTCCACCCGGATCTGTAACGTGGAATGCTCGCTCTTGAACCAGGGGAACTGAACTTCCTTGAAGAGGGCGAGGTCAAAGTTGTTGCGACCGGGACCGGTCAGGTCATTGCGCCCCATATAGCCGAACATGCCTGCCTGCCCGTTGGCATAGTATTGATCCAACGTAGGCTGCGCCATGGTCGAGGGATCAAACCACCTCTGCATGGGACCGTAGGTGAGATCGTTGTAGGTGCTCTTCTGGATCTTGACTTGTCCAGTCGAATTGCACATGACGGCACCACCGATTCCACTTTGGTACCCTGCAACGCCACAGGCGCCAGTGAGACTGGGGCCGGCGGGTACTCCAGTGAAGAAGGAGGTGATGCCGCTAACCCGCCATCCCCCCACGGACTGCTTGAGGAAAGCATTCCTAGAGTTCTTGAAGAACGGCAGATCGTAGATGTAGTTCAACATCAGAATCTGCGCGCGATTGAGGTCGGAAGTTGCCTTCCACCGGTTCATGTCGTAGTTCGCATCAACACTGGTAAAACCATAGGCGCTGGTGGAATTGTCGATCATGTGCGACCAGGTGTAGGCAGCTTGGAAGGTCAAGCCGTAGCCCGTGGTGTGGCGGAAGTTAGCCTGCAGTGCGTTATAGTTGGACACGGCCGTAAACTGCTTCTGGGTGATGTTGCCGAACCCCTGGTAGTAGCGGAAGTAATTGACGGGTGCTTGGTTGTGGATGAGGACGTTCTGCACGTCGCACAATCCACTCGCATCACACGGGCCGCCGTTTCCAGAGGACAAGGCAGGAACCGTCATGTTCTGCACGACGGGGATGGAAAGTTGGCTCACGTTGCGATTGGAATCCAGATGCCGTCCCTGGGTTCCGACGTAAGCCACGGTCAGGATGTTGTTCCCTCGGAACTCATGTTGAACGTTGAGGTTGTACTGACTGACGGCAGGGTTCTTCTGGAAATAGGGAATCGCCTGGATGTCAGCCGGGCTGACACCTGCGAAGCCGCCGGAACCGAAATTGTAGCCATCAATGTTGTACCTGATGGGAGCCAGCGTGGTGGGGGCATTTCCTTCCAGCCCGATGGTGTTGGCGTCGTTACCGTTTCCGGGTTCGTAGTAAATACCGAATCCGCCGCGGATTGAGGTCTTCCCGGATCCCGTGGGATCATAGGCAAAACCGAAACGGGGTCCGATGTTCCATTTGTAGGGTACCTGACAGCCCTTCGCAACTGGCGCCGCGCCGCATTCTACCAGACCATTGCCAAACCCCGAGAAGTCATAGATCTGGCCCGTGGCCGGGTTCGGGTGGAGGATTCCGTCGGCACCGAGCACGGAGGCAAGGGCCGGATTGTACTGCGAGGGGATGAAGCTCGAGTCGTTCGTCGGTTTGGTGACATCATGCGGTGGGATCAGCAGGTAATAACGCACCCCGAAGTTGAGAGTCAGCTTGCGGCTGACTTTCCAGTCGTCCTGGAGGTAGGGCTCAAAGTCCGTGCGCCTCCAGTGTCCCACGCCGTAACCGCCCGTGTACACACCGTGATTGTTAAAGGTTGTTTCCTGGTAGCTGTTGATATTGCCCAGGAACATGTCCGCCAGGCCGTTACCGCTGGTGAGCGGGCCGGAGTTGGTGAAATTGTAATACCCCTGGATTCCCGGTTGGCCGAATTGCTCCGTCAACTGGAATTTCTCCAGGAAGAAACCGGCCTTGATGGTGTGCTTCCCATGGATCCAGGCCACGTTATCGCGATAAGTGTAAACGGGCTCGGCATCGTAGGGACCCCGGTAGTTTCCACTGGTGATGCCGAAGCTAAAGGGTACGTTTCCGTTGACGTTGATTCCCGGCATCAGCTTAACCGCCCCGTTAGCCGGGAAGAAGGTGCTGGCACTCCAGTCGGAGGGCTTCATCACCGACTGGGCAATGCTCCCCGGACCGGGCAACACGGAGATCGTGTGGGGAGTATCCGTATAGCTCATGATGAATTCGTTCATGAGCGTAGGTTTGATGTTGTAGTTGAGGTGCATTACTGCTTGCCGGGCGGGAACAATATAGTTGCTCGCCGTCGTATCGTAGCTCGATCCCGACCAGAGGGCCGGCACAGTTTCCTTGACCCAGGAATCATCGGAGAAGCGCACGAACAGCGAGGCCTTGTCGCTGATGTTCTGGTCAACCCGAATGATGGTGTCGCTGAAATTGGTCGGCACCTTGTGAGCAGAAGCATATCCGACGGGGCCGTTGTTGGGCAGGGGAACATAAGCGTTGAGGAACGCCGCCCCGTTGTTGTTCACAGGAGTGACGGTGTCCACCAGCGCGCCATCCACAGTCGGCAGGGTGCAGTGCGCTGGGGAGAAGTACTGAGGATATTGGCCGGGGCCCCCCAGATAGTTCCCAGAGTTCGGGTCGCATTCGCTAAAATCCCCTTGCCGCATCCGCGCGGTGGGAACCGAACCCGTTGCAAGCGTGGCCGCACGGTATCTCGCCCATTCCTGCGACCAGAAGAAGAAAGTCTTCTGTTTGCTGGTGTTGTAGAGGTGGGGAATGTAGAAGGGTCCACCCAAGGTGTAACCGAAGATGTTCCACTGCAGGGGCGTCTTGGGGGCATTCCCTCCCGCAGGGTTGATCTCCCGGTTGGCAAACCAATCGTTCGCATCCAGGGACTGGTTGCGGACGAATTCGTGGGCGCTACCATGGAAGTCCTTGGTGCCGCCCTT
>PMYF01000719.1:3751-13645 GCA_003171295.1 Acidobacteriota bacterium
GAGCTTTCCTGGGCGTTGTTTCCACCATCGTACTCGAGTTGGCTATACTCGATGCGGTTGCCATTGAAAGAGACGTTCACCTCGCCGCCCCCATGACCCAGTTGCATCGCGTCCCCTTGGCTGTCAGTGATGGCAGCGCCGGGAATGAGGAACTCCAGACCCATAACGTTCTGGCCGTTCAGGGCCAGGTTGTCAATTTGTTTGGAGGTCACGACATCTGAAACAGTCGCATTTTCAGTTTCCACTTTTGCGATGTTCCCCACGACCTCGATTTGTTGGTTGAGCNNCTGTCCTACCGTCATGGTTAGATCGACGCGCTGGGTTTGACCCGCCGTAAGGGCAATTCCCGAACGGCTGAGCTTCTGAAACCCGCTGGCTTCGCCGATAATCACATAGTTCCCGATGGGGATGCGGTTGGCATTGTACTCGCCCGCGCTGTTGGAAACGACGTCGCGGACAAAGCCTCTTTCGGGATTGGTCACTGAAACCTTGGCTCCCGGGATCACAGCCCCGGTTGAATCCGCCACCGTGCCCACGATCGCAGCAGTATCCTGCGCCCAGATTGTGGCCGGCAACAAACATGCAAGGGCCAAAAGCAAAAATGCTACCCTTCCGACGGCACTTGCCGGAGAACCACACTGGCGCGGTCTCCCAAACCATCGAAGATTAGATTTCATCTAGTATTCTCCTTCTAAGATTAGACCCGACGCTTGAAGTGCAGACGACCACAGTGGGTCGTTAAACGGCCAGAAAGGCCAAATTAGTAGGAATGGTTTTGCAGTCCCGCTTGTGAGGAGCGTCCGACATCTCTTCCCTTGCTCCCCGAATCAGGTCCCAATCGTTCTGTACAATCGTTCCTTCGGCCCCCGCGGGGCCGGAAAATGCTCCCCAAGGGCTACCCCGTAACGAAAATCTGAAAGGCAAATTCACGCGACGAACCTTTCAAACTGACAAAATCACCCGCAGCCAAGACTCTCATTTGCACTCTCGGTTGTCAAGCGAAATTTCGTATTCTGTAATCAGCATTTCAACTTATGAAATGCCCCAGTAGCCGCCAGAAGAGCATTCTCTCTTCCATTTTCGTGAGCTCTGTCTTATTCATACCTGCCCATCTGAATCCCACCGGCCACAACACAAGCAGCAGGCTCCGGAAAAAATCCTTGACACTCCCTCGCTGCTTTATCTAACGTGCGGGCGCGGATTCATTGCAAAGGAGCAAAGCGTGGTAATGACGCCCACCGACTGCGAAAGGATTCACCAAGCCGCACTTCACGTTCTCGAGAACTTGGGCGTGCGCGTTGACGCCCCTGAAATAGCGCGCATGATGCAGGACGCCGGGGCCACCCTGGATTCTGAAGGCCGGGTCCACATCCCCGCCAGCCTTGTGAAATGGGCTCTCGAACAAGCGCCGCGCCAATTGAAAATCGCCGACCGCCAAGGGCATCTCTGGCAACTGGGTCCCCAAGGCGGGACGCTGGTGCTGACGGGAAACGCCCTGTACATCACACGGGGACAGGTCCGCAGCGAGCTGAAATCCTCCGACCTGGCAGAACTTTCCAGGCTGGTGGATGCCTGCGAAAACGTGCACGCCATGGTCGGGACCTCGCTTGCCGATTATCCGCCCACAAGCCGCGATTTCGTGGGCTTCCGCATCATGGCGGAGAATACCGGCAAGCACTTGCGCCCCTGCATCTACACACCCCAGGGTGCACGCACCGTGATGGAGATGGCCGAGGTCCTGCTGAACGGCACTTCCCTGCGCGAGCGCCCCATCGTCAGCACGGGTTTCAGTATCCTCAGTCCCTTGCATTGGACTTCCCTGGCGCTGGACGTATTCCAGCAGACTGCGGGCCGAGGTGTGCCGGTCATGATCAATTCCGAACCCCTAGGCGGAGCCACCGCGCCCGTGACCCTGGCCGGGTGCCTGGTGATCGGCGACGCCGATGTCCTGAGCGGGTTGGTCATCAACCAGTTATTGGAATCCGGCCGGCCGTGTTTTTACAACGTTGGATTCGCGCACGTGTTTGACATGAGGGCGGGGATCGCGCTGACGGGCGCCCCTGAGAATGCTCTTCTCCAGGCGGCGGGTGCGGAAATGGCGCGGTTCCATGCCCTCCCCTGCGCCTCCTGGATGTCCACCGAAGCCATGTGCGCTGACTCCCAGGCCGCCTTCGAGAAGATGCTGACCGGCCTCGCCCACGCCGCCGCGGGCGTCAACTTCATCTGGGGGGCAGGAAACCTGGAATCCACGCTGGCCATGTCGCCGGAAATGCTGATCACTGACGACGAAATCGCGGGGTATTTCCTGCGCTTCCAGAAGAGCTTCCCAGTGGATGAGGAGGGACTGGCACTCGAGGCCATCGAAGCAGCCGGCCGGTCCGGAGATTTCTTGAATTCCCCGCATACCCTGAAGCATTTTCGCCAGGTGCTGAGCCGGCCGCAGTTAGCAGTGCGCGCACGCCGGGGAGACTGGGAGGCCAGCGGGTCACGCACCTTCGAAGAATCCGCCGAACAGAGAGTGCGCGACATCCTCGCGCGGGAGCCGAAACAGTACCTGGACGCCTCGCAGCAAGCCGAACTTCAGCGCATCGAGCGCAACGCCATGGCAACGTGAGGGACGCCTTATGACTGGTCAGCGCACACTATTCTGCATGTTCCTCTTTCTCTTCATGTTCACGATGTCGAGGGCAACCGGCCAAGCCGCGCCCCCCAAGGACCTTTCGCGGGGCGGAACTATCCTTCTGCTGGGTGATTCGATTCTCGACTGCCACGAGGGTGACAGGCGCATTGAGGTCGTGCTGCGCCGCCTGCTGGAAGAGAAAACGCCCGGGGCTCAGTGGACTATCTTCAACGAGGCACACGGCGGGGAGTATATTGGGCCGAAGGAAGGGACGCCGATCGGTGTTTCTACGCCCCTTTTTACGACCGTGATCATGGGGCGTTACTTTGAAATTGTCCATCGCCATCCCCAAGTAGACGTGGTGATGGTCAACTATGCGGCCAACGACAGCAAGGTTTATCCGCCAGGCGCTTTTCGAGGAAGGCTGGAAATGCTCGGCGGCATGTTGGAGAAGGCCTACCCCGCCGCCATCTTGATTTTCTCCACCAGCATGTATCTCGACCCCGCCCATTCGGCCCCTTATCACATAGAAAATCCGCAAGCGCCAGGCTTCAAGGACGGCAGTTCACGGAATGATTATCTTGAGCCTTATAACCAGGAAATCCGTCAATTCACCGCCGGCCGGGGATACCGGCTGGCGGACACCCTCCGCCGGCTGGTCGCGGAGACGCAAAGGGGGAATTGGGACCTGCGGGTCCGCGCCGACGAGGGCGACCCTAACGACGATTCAAATCACCAAGGGGATATGAGATGGTTCGATAATATCCATCCCAACGACAAGGGCACGGAGACCATCGCGCGCGGCCTCATGGATGTACTGCTGTCGCCGCGCTGAGTGATACGCCGTGCGGCCAGGGAAGAACACGCCGCGCTCAAGGGGAGCTTCGATTCGGACGTTCGGGTCGCGGGGCCAGGATCAGTCGAAGTAGGAGAAAGACATGAACAGATTGAATCTTGGAATTCCGGGCAGGATTTTTGCGTTCCTGCTGCTTTGCCCTGGTTTCTGCGGGACTCGCCAAGCGCTGGCTGGGCCGTTGATCTTCCCGGAGCCACGCGAGGTTGAGGCGCGCGGCGAGACCTTTGCCCTTGAGCCTTCCCTGCCGGTGCTGGTGCCCAACGAAGCCTCGCAGGAGGATCTGCTGTTGGCGCGGTTCCTGGTAGCGGAGCTGAGCGACAAGTACGGTCTCGCTCTCGAGATGCACCGGACCTCGGCGTTGCCCGCCAGCGGGCGATTCATTCTGATGGGCTCGGCCGGAAATCCTCTCATTCGGGAAGCCCTGCGGCGCCGTGGTGCGCAGGCCGCCGTGCGTGAGCCGGGAGGATACCTCCTGGAAGTAGACACGAATTCGGTGGTCATTGCCGGAGCCGACGACGCCGGCGCCTTTTACGGATTGCAGTCACTGCGCCAGTTGCTTCAGGGCGAAGGAGCGCGCCAGCACATCCCGGGAATCCGTGTGCGGGATTGGCCTTCCAAGCCGTTTCGCGGCATCAAGGTCTATTTGCCCGGCCATGAGCACATCGCCTACTTCCGGCGCTTCGTGCGCAATTTCATGGCTCTGTACAAATACAACCAACTCATCGTGGAAGTGAATGCGGCGATGCGACTCGATCACCATCCGGAACTGAATGCGGGCTGGCTCGAACTCGGCAGGGACCTGAACGCCACGCGGCGTGATCGGTCCTTCGGTCCCGGGCGCCAGTTTCAGGACTCCGCCAACGCCGACACAGCGGATGGCGAGGTTTTGGAAAAGGAAGAAGTCGCCGCCCTCGTGGCCTATGCCCGGCAGTACCATATCGAGGTCATCCCGGAAATACCCTCGCTCACGCATAGCTACTATCTGCTCACCCGGCATCGTGAACTGGCCGAGATTGCGGACGCCGAATGGCCAGACACCTACTGCCCTTCGAATCCCAAGGTTTATGACCTGCTGTTTGACGTGCTTGAGGAATATATCCAAGTCATGAAACCCCGCATGGTGCACGTGGGACATGACGAGTGGAGAATACCCTGGGGAATTTGCCCGCTTTGCAGAGGTAAAGATCCACGAGAACTTTATGCGCAGGACATCAACAAGATTCACGACTACTTGACCCGGCGGGGAATCAAGATGGCCATCTATGGCGATCACCTTATTGAACCACTGCGCGGCAAGCGGCTCAAGAAGGAGTCCAATCCGGAAGGCCAACCCTATGAAACACCAGGTGCCTTGTCGCCTGACCAAGTCAGGAAGCTGATCCCCAAGGATATTCTGGTTTTCAACTGGTTCTGGGACGACAGCCAGGAAGGGGAGGGTGAAGCCAACGACGCAGCGCTCGCCGAGTGGGGTTTCCAGCAGATTTATAACAACATGCAGCCGAGCATCCAGAACTACGGGCGCCGGGCTGCTCTCCGCGGCGTGATGGGGGGCGCGCCGTCGTCGTGGGCGGCTACCAACGAGTTCAATTTTGGCAAGGACCTGATGTTCGACTTCCTGGGTTGTGCCCAGCTTCTCTGGTCGGGGCGCGCGGCTCCCCTGAACGAGCTTTCCGAGACGATTCAAAGCCTACTGCCCGGCGTGCGACGGAACTTGCGCGGCCAGCCTTTTCCGAGCGACTACGATCCGGTTGTTCCGGTGAACATCGATGAAAGCTTGAGCGCCACCTCCCCGCCCGGGCTTAGCCTGGATGCTTTGAAAGCCGGACAAGTTGTGGCCGGAAGGATGTTATTCAAAATGGGGCGCCGGGAAGGCAAACGCGCCCTTGCGGTCATGACAGGGGGCTCTGCCTCCACGGCCATTCCGATCGGCGAAGACGCGAGCAGCATCATCTTCTTGCACGCCGCGGCGAAACCGGCCCGCAACACTCCTGCATACGAAGGAACGTGGGACTATGCCGACACTGCGGATCTGTTGGGATGGTACGAAGTGACTTACGAGGATGGGTTCATTGCGACAGTCCCACTCCGGTACGGCATGAATATCCTGGAAGCAGGCTGGGGCAAGAGCCACGTGCCGAGCCACCTCGCATACCAAGCAGAACTCATCGATTGCGGCGAGCCCGGCCGAGAGCGGTTGACTTTCTCCGCATATGAATGGATCAATCCGCGGCCCGGCGTCCGGCTGAAAGAGGTCCGGCTGAAAGGCTCGGTTGGGTTCCGGGGCGTGTTCGGACAAGCTACTCCCCAGAACACCGTGCTCCTAGCCGGTGTGAGTATAGTGAAGAAACGCAACCCGCCTGAGCCAAAGCCCCTGCGGGCGCATGATCCATAAGCGGCGCAACAGAACGGGGTAGGTTCTCCCGGGGCCAGGGTGCGTATGTCCTAGCGGGGATTACCCATGGGCCGCTGGGACCCTTAAAAATCCTCGCTGCGCGGCGACACTACCCCCTTGGATGCCGGAACGGTGTAATCCCTGAGGGGAGTTGCGCCACCCGAACCTTACGTCCCACTGGGCCGGACGTTCGTAGCTCGTGGGCCCTTATCCCCGCGCTCCATTTCAAACTCAACTGCCTCGCCTTCCTTCAAGCCATCAAAATTCAATTGCTGAAGACCACTGCGATGAAAGAATATCTCTTGCCCGTCAGAGGACTTAATAAATCCAAATCCGCGGTCGCGGATGACTCGCTTAATTGTGCCTTGCATAGACACCTCGATTGTGTGCGGAACCTTCGTGGCGAACCAATCAGCATCATTATGACTGCCAGTTTAATACCTCGCGCACTATGCGGCCACTCTACCAGTAGGCAAGTGCTTTGTCAAAGGAAGAGGAGCGCACGGGACATTATGTCATGGGCGAATTCGCCCGCTCAGGGCTGTTCTGGAGCGAACGCTTGCCGGGCAGCTTCCAAGGTCTCGTAGACTTCGAAGACGGTGCTAAGACGGGTAATCTGCAGGAGCTGATGGACTCCCCGCGGAAGGCGGAGCAGCTTCAGGTCGCCTCCGGCGCGGCGCGCCGAGGTGTAGCTCGCCACCAGGGTCGAGAGTCCGACGCTATCAATATAGCTAACCTCTCCCAGGTCCAGGATGACACGTTGCTGGCCACTATCGATCAACTGTTTCAACTTCGACCGTAACGCTTCCGTTTCCGGGCCCAGGGTGATGCGCCCGCGAACGTCCACCAGTATCACACCCTCGATGACTTTCTCCACGATGTAGATTGCCATTAGGACTTCCCTCCCTTGAGACTGACCATGAAGACCCACAAGAGTGCGCCGAGACCCACAGAAATTCTACCCAATTGCGCCGCATCGTATCACGGGCCGGGGCGTTTTACGAGGCGCCTGGGGGGCTCCTCGCCGTGGCATCCACGAAAGGGTCGCCGAAACGCGCGCAGGATGGTAGATTCAGACTATCTCACCTAGGAGGGCTGATCATGACGAGAGATGGTCTTTCGCGACGAAGCTTTCTTCGCAATGCCGCCGCCGGCACCACAGGCGCGGCCCTGGCTTCCCTGCCGCTGGCGCACGCCGCGGTGGCCGAGGCGGCNNACCACAGATGAAATCCCCAACGCCAGCCAGGAAAAGCTACGCGCTTATGCGCCCAACCTCGATCTCCACCCTTGCCGAAACCAGGAGGAGTTTCGGCGCGAAGTCGCCGATGCTCACATCATTTTCGGCGAATTCTCGCGGGAGGACCTTCAGGCCGCGCGGCAATTGCGCTGGATCCAATACACCGCTGCGGGGGTTGAACACCTCCTCTACCCGGAACTGGTAGCAGGTCCCGTCGTGCTCACTAATATGCAGCGCATGTTCTCGCCCACGATTTCGGAAACCGCCATCGGTCTGCTGCTGGCTCTGACGCGCGGCCTCACGCGTTACGCGTTGCAAACTCGCGAACATGTCTGGAAGCCACTGCAGGGGCTCACGGAAATCAGCGGGCTCACCATGGGCATCGTGGGGCTGGGCGGTATTGGCACCGACACCGCCTACCGCGCCCATTACGGATTCAACATGAAAATCCTGGCCGTGGACCCCAAGCCCCTGCCCAAACCCTCCTTCGTCGCGGAGCTGCACTCGCCCGAATGGTTGCCGCACATGGTGCCGCTGGTTGACGTACTGCTGAGCGCAGCGCCGCACACTCCCGCGACCGAAGGGATGTTCACGGAAGCGGTGTTCCGCGCCATGAAGCCGACGGCCTATTTCCTGAACGTCTCACGCGGCAAGTTGGTGAATACCCCCGCGCTCATTCGGGCTCTGAAGGAGGGCTGGATCGCCGGCGCCGGGCTCGACGTGGCGTACCTGGAACCGCTGCCGCCGGATGATCCTTTATGGACGGCCGGCAACCTGATCATCACCTCACACTCCTCGGCGACATCAGTGGGCTCGACCCAGCGGCTTAACGACCTTTTCTGTGAGAATGTCCGGCGCTACGTGAGCGGCTTGCCCCTGCTGAACGTGGTGGATAAGAACCGGGGATACTGAGGCGGCGCCAGGACATGTCCATACCTGGGTTGGTCAGGGGGCACCGCGCCGATAAACATTGTGCCGCCCCACAGGCGCATTACGTTTGTGCGGGACGAGTTCTCCTTTCCGTGGTGCGAGTGCCCTCAGCAATTCCCTCCGCAGCTTGAATAGCTGCTACACTAGCAAGGTACGGCCGCCTGAACCGGAAGACCGCCATCGCACCAGGACCTCATCGTTTGGACGTCTCATCCCGGGAATCCATTAAGGAGGGTTCGGTTGAACTCATCGATTCGTAACGTCGCCATTATCGCGCATGTGGACCATGGCAAGACCACGCTGGTGGACGCCATGCTCCGGCAAAGCGGAATCTTCCGGCAGGGGGAAGCCGTGGTGGAGCGGGTCATGGACTCCAACGAGCTGGAACGCGAGCGCGGCATCACGATATTGGCGAAGAACACCGCTATTATTTACCACGGCACGCGTATCAATATCGTGGATACGCCCGGCCACAGCGACTTCGGCGGCGAGGTGGAACGCGCCCTGAAGCTAGTGGATGGGGTGCTGCTGCTGGTGGACGCGAGCGAGGGTCCCCTGCCCCAAACGCGCTACGTGTTGCGCAAGGCCCTGGAAGCCAAACTGCCTCCCATTGTGGTGATCAACAAGATCGATCGCAGCGACGCTCGGCCGCAGGAGGTGTTGAACGAAGTCTACGATCTGTTCATCGATCTCGATGCCACAGAGGACCAACTCGACTTTCCCGTCCTTTACTGCATCTCCAAGAATGGCATCGCTCAAGAGTCTCTGGATGGCACTTCGGAAAACCTTCAGCCGCTTTTCGAGGCCATTCTCCAGGCCATCCCGGCCCCGGCGGGAGACCCCAACGGGACGCTGCAGCTTCTCGTGGCCAACCTGGACTACAGCGAGTACCACGGGCGGCTGGCACTGGGCCGCATTTTTTCCGGCACGCTGCACCGCGGCGACGAAGTGGTCGTGGCCAAACTGGACGGCACTCTGCAACCGACCCGCATTACCAAGCTATACGGTTTCACGGGACTGGAGCGAACGGACCTCGAAACCGCCGAGGCCGGTGACATCGTCGCCATCGCCGGCGTGGAGGGAATCACCATCGGCGAGACCGTAACCAGCGTCGAATCCCCCACGCCCCTGCCGCACATCCCGATCGACGAGCCCACCATTTCCATGGTCTTTACCGTGAACACCTCGCCCTTCTCTGGCCGGGACGGCGCTTACGTCACCTCGCGGCACCTGCGCGAGCGCCTCCAAAAGGAACTGCTCACCAACGTTTCCATCCGCGTGGAAGAGTTGGAAAGCCCCGACTCTTTCCAGGTGATGGGGAGAGGTGAGCTGCAGTTGGCCATTTTGATCGAAATGATGCGCCGCGAGGGTTATGAGCTGGCGGTGGGCAAGCCGGAGATCATCACACGCACCTTCGAGGGCAAACTCCAGGAGCCCTCGGAACAGCTCATTATCGATGTTCCCCAGGAGTTTGTGGGCGTGCTGATGCAGGAGATCGGCATGCGCAAGGGCATCAATACCAAGATTGTGAGTCATGGCGGCGGGCGCGCCACCAGCGGCCGGGTGCGCCTGGAGTTTTCCGTCCCCTCGCGCGGACTCATCGGGTTGCGCGGCGAAATCCTGAAGGCCACCCGCGGCACCGCCGTGATGAATACCCTCTTCGAGGGCTATGTCGACTGGCAGGGCGAGATCCCTGCGCGCCTCACCGGATCACTTGTCGCCGATCGCGACGGCCGCATCACCGCCTATGCGCTATGGAACCTGCAGGAGCGCGGCGAGTTGTTCGTGCAGCCTGGCCTGGAGGTTTATGAAGGCATGGTGGTTGGGCAAAACTCACGCTGGGACGACATGGACGTGAA
>PMYF01000146.1 GCA_003171295.1 Acidobacteriota bacterium
AAGTTCAACGCCTCGGTGTACATTTTGACGAAGGAAGAAGGCGGGCGGCATACGCCGTTTTTCAAGGGCTACCGGCCGCAGTTTTACTTTCGTACCACGGACGTGACGGGAGTGGCGCAGTTGCCGGCGGGGACGGAGATGGTGATGCCGGGCGACAACGTGACCTTGGAGATCGAACTGATCACGCCGATCGCGATGGAGAAAGGGCTGCGCTTCGCGATCCGCGAAGGCGGCCACACCGTCGGCGCCGGTACGGTCGCGGAAATCTTGGCGTAAGGCACTCAGCGACCAGCGGGACTTAAGCGGAGCGCTAAACACTAAAGGCTCGGAGAGCGATGCGCGAAATCATTACATTGCAGTGCGGTGATTGCAAGAATCGCAACTATACCTCGACGAAGAACAAGAAGAAGAACCAGGACCGGCTGGAGCTGAAGAAGTTCTGCCGAACGTGCCGGCATCATACGGTCCATAAGGAAGTGAAGTAGGCAGTCGGCAGAAGGCAGTAGGCAGCAGAAGGCCAATGATGGCGGGATTTCCGGGTTCGCTGCTTACCGCCTACTGCTTACTGGCGACTGGCTCTTTAGGGGCGTCAGATTAACGGCTAATCTGCCGGTCTCCAAAACCGGTCATGGGGGTTCAAGTCCCTCCGCCCCTGCCAGATTCTAAGGTGTGAGGATGATGTCCGGGAAGCGAAAAATCGCTTGACCGGAGCGAGAGCGACATGGGCAATGAAGTCAGTATTCGGAAGAACGCCTGGGACCAGTTCCAGCAGTATGTTTCAGACGTGCGCGTCGAAATGAAGCGCGTGACCTGGCCGGGGAAACAGGAGATTTATGGCACCACGGTCATGGTGATTTTGACGACGTTTCTCTTTGGGATCTACTTTTGGATCTGCGATCAGGCTTTCTCGCACGCTGTGTCGAGCGCGCTGAAGTTCTTCCTGCATCGCGGCTGACGCAAATTTCCCACGAGCTGGGTGAAACATTGACGGAACAAGATCTCAACACCGGAAAGACGACCATGGCTAAGAACTGGTACATCCTCCACACTTATTCCGGGTTTGAAAAGAAGGTCGCGGAGACCCTCAAGAGCCGCATTGACGCCGAGGGGCTCACCGGGCTGTTTGGGGAGATCATGGTTCCCACCGAAGACGTCATCGAAATGCGCCAGGGGAAGAAGGTTGTTACCCCCAAGCTATTCTATCCGGGCTATGTGCTCGTCGAGATGGAGATGAACGACAACACCTGGCACATGGTGCGTTCCACTCCGCGCGTCACGGGATTCGTGGGCTCTGGACAGCGGCCTAGCCCTCTGAGCGCCGAGGAAGTTGATCGGATTGTTCACCGCGTGGTCGTGGCGTCCGAGCATCCCAAGCCCAAGCTGAAGTTCGATCGGGGCGAGAACGTGAAGATCACAGATGGGCCTTTTAAGGATTTCAATGGCGTTGTGGACGAGATCAACGAAGATCATTCCACTTTGCGAGTGATGGTGACGATTTTCGGACGCCAGACACCTGTGGAGTTGGATTTCTACCAGACAGAAAAGATCTAGAGGTGCGGGCGCAGGCAGAACTGCTGCCCAGACTAAGGACGCCGCAACGCGGCGGGTAAAGGTTAACGGTCATGGCAAAACGAGTCACCGCAATGGTCAAGCTTCAGATTCCTGCGGGAAAGGCAACCCCCGCGCCGCCCGTGGGGCCGGCCTTGGGCCAGCACGGCGTGAACATCATGGATTTCTGCAAAGCCTTCAACGCCAAGACCTCAGCGAAGGATCAGGAAGGCTTGATCATTCCCGTGGTCATCACGGTTTATCACGACCGAACTTTTGCCTTTGTGACCAAAACGCCTCCTGCCTCGATACTCTTGAAGCGCGCGGCGGGAGTGGCCAAGGGTTCTGGTGAGCCCAACCGTAACAAGGTTGGAAAGGTCACGGAAAAGCAGGTCGAGGAGATCGCCAAGTTGAAGCTGCCCGATCTGAATGCTCGAGGTTTGGCGGCGGCAGTTATGACGGTTAAAGGGACGGCGCGAAGTATGGGAATTGAAGTTGTCCCTTAAGACCAGGACTCGAAGCCGGAAGCTCGAAATCCGAGGGCAAGCCAGTTTCGATTTTTGATGTGGAGAAATAGGAATGGCCAAAGTCGGAAAAAAATACGATGCGTCCGCCAAGCAGGTTGAAAAGCCCGCTTACACCCTGGCCGATGCCATGCCGTTGGTCAAAAAGGCGGCGTTCGCGAAGTTTGACGAAACCGTCGAACTCGCCATGCGATTGGGAGTTGATCCCAAACACGCGGACCAGATGGTGCGCGGAACGGTGGTTCTGCCCCACGGGCTGGGAAAGTTCAAGCGGGTGATCGTGATCGCTTCGGGCGACAAGGTACGGGAAGGCCGGGAAGCCGGCGCCGACGAATCCGGCGGCGACGACCTGGTCCAGAGGATCCAGGGCGGCTGGATCGATTTTGACGCCGTCGTTGCCACACCCGACATGATGAAGTCGGTCGGCAGGTTAGGCAAGGTGCTGGGGCCACGCGGGCTGATGCCTAACCCCAAGACGGGAACGGTCACGGTGGACGTAGCGCGCGCCGTCAAAGAAGTGAAGGCCGGAAAGGTGGAATTCCGCGTTGACAAGACTGGCATCATCCACTGCCCGGTGGGGAAAGTTTCCTTTGATGCTGGGAAGCTGGCTGAAAACGCCGGCGCGTTGATTTCCAGCATTATCAAGGCCAAGCCCGCCTCGGCCAAGGGGAAGTACGTTCGAAGCATTGTGATTTCCTCTACGATGGGGCCGGGGGTTCCGATCGATCCGGCTTCGGTGGAAGCTGCCTAGCAAAATTATAGACGTCATTGAGGAGTGCGCATGGATCGGGAAGAAAAGAAGAAAGAAGCAGCGGTGTTGCACGAGGAACTGATGAAGGCCCGTGGGATCATCCTGGCGGGTTTCCAGGGGATTACCGTGGCACAGGATTTTGAACTGCGCAAGAAAGTCGCCGGGGCGGGCGCCAAGTATAAGGTGGTCAAGAACAGCCTGATCGAACGCGCCGCGCAGGGGACCGGAGTCGAGCCGGTTGCAGGGAACCTTGCCGGAATGACCTCTCTGGCGCTCACGGAAACGGACCCCGTGGCGCTTGCCAAGGCCTTGACCGAATACGCCAAGATCAATCCGCTCCTGACCTTTAAGTCCGGCGTAGTCGAGGGAAGGGTTGTTTCCCTGAAGGACATAAACGCACTTGCCACGCTTCCTTCTAAGGAAGAGTTGTTTTCGAAGGTTCTTTTCATGATCAATTCGCCGGCGCAACGCGTGGCCTCGACGCTGGCGGGAGTGGCCCGCAACCTTGCTTTCATCATTCAACAGGCCGTCAAGGAAAAGAAATTCCAGGAGGCGCCCGGCAGCTAACCGTCCGGGGCGCCGGGTCGTTCAGTTAGCCTTTAACGGAGTTCGATTACTGAGGAGGAAAAGGACGCATGTCGGAACAGGTTGAGAAAATCGTCGAAGAAATTAAGGGCTTGTCTTTATTGGAGGCCGCGGATCTTGTCAAGCGGCTCGAAGAAGTCCTGGGTGTGTCTGCAGCCGCGGCTGCTCCCGTAGTTGTCGCGGGCGCGGCAGCAGGAGCCGCAGCAGGCGCTGCTCCCGCCGAGGAGCAGACGGAATTCACGGTTATCCTGACCGCCGTGGGAGCCAACAAGATCAACGTCATCAAAGCCGTCCGCGAGGTCACCAGCCTCGGACTGAAGGAAGCCAAAGATCTGGTCGATGGCGCCCCCAAGCCTATCAAAGAGGCTGTCTCCAAGGAAGAGGCGGAGAGCGTCCGGAAGAAGTTCACCGATGCTGGCGCTACCGTAGAAGTGAAATAATCGTCCTCCCGCCAGGCCGCAGGGAAGCAGGTAGATTGGCCACGGCTCTTCCCTGAGCAGTTGGCCTGGTGGCAAGGCTCTCACTCGCAAGTGGCACGGATGATCCCATGGACTGCTGGGCCATCGGTGGAACTTGGTTACATCCCCACCGGCCTGGTGTGCATCCATAGTGGTAAGGGCTCTGTGTCACCATTGTCCGAAAGATTTTTGAAACTTCAAGCAAGGAGCAAAAGGAATGCCTAACGGCGGGAACGGCGCTGTCCGTCAGCGCATTAATTTCTCCAAAATTCCGACCGTCATCAACATCCCCAACCTCATTGAAGTGCAGCGGCGCTCGTACGAGCGCTTCCTACAGATGAACCTCCTGCCCTCCGAGCGCGAGGACGTAGGTTTGCAAGCGGTATTCAACTCCGTTTTCCCGATCACGGACTTCCGCGGCATTGCACAACTGGACTTCGTGGATTACTCCATCGGCAACTGGGAATGTAAATGCGGAAGCCTGAAGGGGCTTCACCACTTGCGCAGCACCTGCAAGAACTGCGGGCACACGGTCATCACGGATCCCTTCAAGGTGGGCGACGTCCTCTGTACCAAGTGCGGCACATTCAATAAGAACGTGGTGACATTCTGCAATAAGTGCGGCGACCCGGTGGCCCTCCAGTTGAAATACGACGTGACGGAATGCCAGGAACGCGGCATGACCTTTGCGGCTCCCCTTAAAGTTACCATTCGTCTCACCCTCTACGACAAAGACGCCGACACCGGCCACAAGAACATCCGCGACATCAAAGAGCAGGAAGTTTACTTCGGTGAGATTCCCTTGATGACCGAGAACGGTACGTTCATCGTCAACGGCACTGAACGCGTTATCGTCAGCCAACTTCACCGCTCTCCGGGTGTGTTCTTCGAGGCGAATTCCCAGAAGACGTACTTTCTGGGGAAGATTATTCCTTACCGCGGTTCTTGGGTGGAGTTCGAATACGACACGAAGAATCTTCTCTATGTGCGAATTGACCGGAAACGCAAGTTCTTGGCCACAATTTTCCTGCGCGCGCTGGGGTTGAAGAACGATTCCGAAATCCTCAAAGCCTTCTACCGGGTCGAGAATATACAGCTCAAGGAGCGCAAGCTCTTCTGGGAGGTGTCGGAGGGATTAGTCGGCAACAAGATTTCCAAGGACATTGAGCACCCCCGCACACATGAAACGATCGTGCACGCCGGAAGGAAGATTAGCGCCGCGCTCTTCAAAGAAATCCAAAAGGCGCGGCTTACGCACGTGGAAGTGGCTGCGCATGATCTGGAGGGGGCTTACGCCGCCGGCGACGTTGTCGACCCCGCTACGGGCGAGGTTCTGCTCGAATCCAACAACGAAATCAGCTCCAGCGCCCTGAATTCCATCTTGGAGACAGGCATTTCGGAACTGCCCGTGTTCGTCCCGGAACGCGCTGATGCCGGCGTGGTCATCAGCCAGACCCTCAAGCGCGACACCCTGAAGACGTCTCAGGAAGCGCTGATTGAAATGTATCGCAAAATGCGGCCGGGCGACCCGCCGACGCTTGACACCGCCACCTCCCTGTTCAATGGAATGTTCTTCGATCCGCGCAAGTATGATTTCTCCCGTGTCGGCAGACTGAAATTCAATATCAAACTTGGTTACTACACCAAGCTCAAGAGCCGCCTCGACGAAAAGGCCACTAATTTTGAGATCGAAGATGCCCGCAACTTGCCGCAGGCCAATTTCTACTTGGTTGTGGACAACGAGAAGATGTTTGTCGGCAAGCGGGAAGGGAACATTTGTTCGGAGGTCGTCCGTGCCTGCGAAGGCACGCTGGCCACCGACCACTCGGACCATTCGCCGGTGCAGTTGCCGCTCGACAAGCGGACGCTCGAGCCAGAGGATTTCTATTCGGCCATCCGCTACCTGCTGAAGCTTAAGAAAAACCCCGGCGGGATTTACTCCGTCGATGACATCGACCACCTGGGGAATCGTCGCGTTCGTGCCGTCGGCGAACTGCTCGAGAACCAGTTCCGCCTCGGCCTGGTGCGCATGGAGCGGGCGATCAAGGAGAAGATGTCGGTTTACCAGGAGATGTCCACCGCCATGCCGCACGACCTAATCAATGCCAAACCCGTCATGGCGGCGATTCGGGAGTTCTTTGGTTCCTCACAACTCTCCCAGTTCATGGACCAGACGAATCCGCTCTCCGAGATTACGCATAAGCGGCGCCTTTCCGCTCTCGGACCCGGCGGACTTTCCCGTGAGCGAGCGGGCTTCGAAGTGCGCGACGTTCACCCCACACACTACGGCCGCATCTGCCCGATCGAAACGCCGGAGGGTCCAAACATCGGCTTGATTTCTTCCCTTTCCTGCTACGCGCAGATTAACGAGTATGGATTCATCGAAAGCCCCTATCGCAAAGTTCGCGGCGGCCGCATCGTTGATTACGTCACCGTGACCCACGGAGGCGACGGTCCGTGGAAAGTGGGCGAGCACCTCGAATTCAGCCAGGTCGAAAAAACCAACGAAGAACTCCGCGAGAAAAAACGCAAGCTGGTAGAAACCGAACCTTACTCCTTCTACCAATCGGCTTGGGAAGAGGACCAGTACGTGATTGCGCAGGCCAATGTGGCTGTCGACGAGAAGGGCCGCATCATTCACGAACTGGTCAACGCGCGCCAGGCAGGCAACTTTGTGCTCAAGCGGCGCGATGAGATTGACTACATCGATGTCAGCCCGAAGCAGTTGGTCAGCGTAGCGGCTTCGCTAATCCCGTTTCTTGAAAACGACGACGCCAACCGTGCCCTGATGGGTTCCAACATGCANNATGGAAGAAGTCACGGCGCGCGATTCGGGCGCGGTGGTGCTCTGCAAACGCAATGGAGTGGTTGATGGCGTGGACAGTGAGCGTATCATTGTGCGCGTCGAAGGCGATGGCCACAGCGGGCAACTTTCCCGCGAAGTGGGCGCTGACATTTACCAGCTCATCAAGTTCCGCCGCTCCAACCAGAACACCTGCATTAACCAAAAGCCCGTGGTCCACCGAGGACAGCGGGTTCATGCCGGGCAGGTCCTGGCGGACGGCCCCTGCACGGACCGCGGCGAGTTGGCCCTGGGCCGCAACATCCTGGTGGCTTTCATGCCCTGGCGCGGCTACAACTTTGAAGACGCGATCCTGGTCAGCGAGAAACTGGTGAAAGAGGATTCTTACACCTCGATCCACATCGAGGAATTCGAGATCGAATCCCGCGACACGAAGCTCGGGCCGGAAGAAATCACACGGGACATTCCCAACGTCTCCGAATCCCTCCTGAAGGACTTGGATGAAAGTGGCGTCATCCGGATTGGCGCGTATGTGAAGCCGGGCGACATCCTGGTCGGAAAGGTTACGCCCAAGGGCGAGACGCAACTCACGCCCGAGGAAAAACTGTTACGCGCGATCTTCGGCGAAAAAGCCGGGGATGTTCGCGACGCTTCACTTACTTGCCCCCCTGGAATTGAAGGCATTGTTGTGGATGTGAAGATCTTCTCACGTAAGGGGACGGACAAGGATGAGCGCGCGAAGTCCATCGAGGGTTCACAGGTGGGCCGTTTGGAGAAGAACCTGAACGACGAAATCCGCATCCTCCAGGACGAGCGTCTGAAACGCCTGTGCGTGTTGCTGGAGGGCGAGGAGCTACTCGCCGACCTGCACGATGAGAAGACCAACAAACGCCTGGTTACGAAGGGGATCAATCTCACGCGTGACGTCCTGGCGCGCATCTCCACGCGCAATCTGAAGCGGCTGAGGATCGCGAAGAAGGATCCAACCCTCCTCGAGAAAATCGATGAGATCGAAGAGATGACGTCGCGGCAGATCGACATTCTGCGAAAGATCACCGATGAGAAGATTCAGAAGTTGAAGAAAGGTGATGAGCTTCCGCCGGGAGTCATCAAACTCGTCAAAGTCTATATCGCCATGAAGCGCAAACTCTCCGTCGGCGATAAAATGGCGGGCCGGCACGGAAACAAGGGCGTGATCGCACGCATCCTGCCGGAAGAAGACATGCCTTATATGCCGGACGGCACTCCGGTGGAAGTGGTGCTAAATCCCCTGGGTGTCCCTTCGCGAATGAATGTGGGACAAATCCTGGAGACCCACCTCGGCTGGGCCTCGCGCGAACTCGGAAACAAGATTCGTCGCCTCTTCACTGATGAGGCCCGCGCGGAACTGCTTCGCAAGGAGATCAAAGGCCTTTACCATAGTAGTCCCTTGGGCGCTGCTGTCGATAATCTGGATGACGAGCAGGTTCTCGATCTTGCCCGGTCGCTGACGGATGGAATCCCCTTCGCGACGCCGGTCTTCGACGGCGCGACCGAACATGAAATCAAGGACTACCTGGAAAAGGCGGGCCTGCCGCTTTCCGGAAAAATCAATCTCTTCGACGGTATGACCGGCGAGGTGTTCGAACAGCCCGTAACCGTCGGCTACATTTACATGCTCAAGCTTTCCCACTTGGTCGATGACAAGATNNGCGGCGTATATCCTGCAGGAACTCCTTACGGCGAAATCCGACGACGTCTATGGCCGCGCGAAGATTTACGAAGCCATCGTTAAAGGCGAGGCTGCCATTGAACCTGGTGTGCCGGAGTCGTTCAACGTGCTGGTGAGGGAGTTGCAAAGCCTCTGCCTCGACGTGGAACTGATCAAGAAGCCCAAAGAACAGCTCGCGCCTGTGGGCGCTGAGTAAGGTAGTGAGTTGCCGCCGGGCTGGGGCTCGCCGCACAACGCGCGGGCCGCTCGGGGGCGCAGCTTTCAAGAATTTCTTCTCTCCTTTAAAGGAGGAAAACCTTGTTTCGCAGCAGCCCTTACGATCGAGTGAGTTTGATTGGTGAGTTCGATGCAATCCGCATCAGCTTGGCGTCGCCGGAAAAGATCCGGTCCTGGTCTCATGGTGAAGTGACCAAGCCGGAAACCATCAACTACCGTACCTTCAAGCCGGAACGCGATGGCCTGTTTTGCGCCCGCATTTTTGGACCGGTGACCGACTGGGAATGCTTGTGCGGCAAGTACAAGCGCATGAAGCATCGCGGTGTGATCTGCGACAAGTGTGGTGTCGAGGTTACGCTTTCCAAAGTCCGCCGCGAGCGCATGGGGCATATCGAGCTGGCATCTCCCTGTTCGCATGTTTGGTTCTTCAAGGGTCTCCCCAGTCGTATCGGCCACCTGCTGGATATCTCGCTCCGGGATCTCGAGCGCATCCTCTACTTCGAGAACTATGTCATCGTCGACCCGGGTGAAGCACCGGTGAAAGAGAAGGAATTGCTCACGGATGAGCGCTACCGGCAGTTGCAGCAGGAATTCCCCGGCAAATTCCGTGCGGGGATGGGAGCCGAGGCTATTAAGGAACTCCTGAAGCAGGTTGATATCGAGCCCCTGGCGGAAGAGTTGCGGGGAAAAATGAAAAACGACCCCTCGCAACAGAAGCGGATCAAGTACGCCAAGCGGTTAAAGGTGCTCGAGGCGTTCCGCAGGTCGGGGAACAAACCGGAATGGATGATTCTGGATGTCATCCCGGTGATTCCGCCGGAACTTCGCCCACTCGTTCCTCTGGATGGCGGCCGTTTTGCGACTTCCGATCTGAATGACCTCTACCGGCGCGTCATCAATCGCAACAACCGGCTCAAGAAGTTGATCGAGCTGCACGCCCCGGACGTGATCGTCCGCAACGAGAAGCGTATGCTACAGGAAGCGGTGGACGCGTTGTTTGACAACGGCCGCCGGGGGCGGGTGCTGCGGGGCGCCAACAATCGCCCGCTCAAATCCCTCTCCGATACCCTCAAAGGCAAGCAGGGACGCTTCCGCCAGAACCTTCTGGGAAAGCGTGTGGATTACTCCGGACGCTCCGTGATTGTAGTGGGGCCGGAGCTGAAATTGCATCAATGCGGGCTGCCCAAGAAGATGGCTTTGGAACTTTTCAAGCCCTTCATTTACCACCGACTGGAGCAGGCGGGCCATTGCACAACCATCAAGGCCGCGAAAGAGATGGTGGAGCGTCAGGAATCCGTCGTCTGGGACATTCTTGAGGAAGTCATCAAGGACCACCCGGTGCTCCTGAACCGTGCCCCTACACTGCACCGATTGGGCATCCAGGCCTTCGAACCGGTCCTAATCGAGGGCAAGGCTATCAAGATTCACCCCCTCGTTTGCACGGCGTTCAACGCTGACTTCGACGGCGACCAGATGGCGGTGCACATCCCGCTTTCGCCGGAAGCCCAAATCGAGGCTTCGGTTCTGATGCTGTCTTCGCACAACATCCTCTCGCCGGCTAATGGGCAGCCCCTCGCTGTTCCCACGCAGGACATCGTCCTGGGCGTCTATTACCTGACAAAAGACAAGCGCGGAGCCAAAGGGGAAGGCCGGGCCTTCGCGAATTCGGAAGAGGTTCTGCTGGCTCTGGAAGCAGGTGAAGTGGAAACGCTGAGCCCGATTCGTTTGCGTTATACCGGGCGAGTCATCGACTTGACTACGGCTTACGATGACCAGGACGTACTGCACACGGAACCTCTCACGGTTAAGAACCAGTTTGTCAACACCACAGTGGGCCGGGTGATCTTCAATGACCATCTGCCGAAGGATGTCACGACCGGGCAAGCCTTGATGCCCTTTGTGAACGGTTTGCTCCGGAAGAAAGGGCTGGGCGCACTGGTGAACTACTGTTACTTGCGCTTTGGCCTCGAGACCACGGTTCAGATGCTGGACGAGGTCAAAACCCTCGGTTTCCTGTATGCGACCAAAGCGGGAATCTCGATTGGAATTGATGACCTCGTGGTGCCGCTCAGCAAGGCCGCCTTGGTTAACGCGGCTGAAAAGGAAGTGATCGAAGTTGAGAAGCAGTACCAGGAAGGCGCCATTACTCACGGCGAACGATACAACAAGGTCATCGCGATTTGGTCGAACGTCACCGATGACGTAGCAAACGAGATGTTCCAGGCGATGGAAGCCCAGGACAAATCCGGCCAGCTCAACCCCATTTACATCATGGCCGACTCTGGGGCGCGCGGATCAAAGCAGCAAATCCGCCAACTCTCCGGCATGCGCGGCCTGATGGCCAAGCCTTCCGGTGAGATCATTGAAACGCCCATTACCGCGAATTTCCGCGAGGGCTTGAACGTGCTGCAATACTTCATTTCGACTCACGGCGCGCGCAAAGGCCTGGCCGACACCGCCCTCAAAACGGCAGACTCCGGCTATCTGACCCGCCGCCTGGTGGACGTGGCGCAGGATGTGATTATCTCTGAGTTCGACTGCGGGACCCTGGACGGGATTGAAGTGGTGCCTATCGTCGAGGGCGGGGAAGTGGTTGAACCACTCCGTGACCGCATCGTAGGCCGCGTTTCTCTCGAGCAGATAAGGGATTACGAAAGCAA
>PMYF01000036.1 GCA_003171295.1 Acidobacteriota bacterium
GTCTTGATGTGCGCCAGGAAGCGGACGTATTCCTCGGCCGTGAGCTCGCCCTTCTCCCGGTTGCAGCCGATACAGATACACTCAATTTCCCAAGGATTGCCGCCCCTCACGAGCGGCGTTGAATGGTCCGGGCTCATGGTGGAAATCTTAATCGTCTCTCGGCAGTAGCGGCAGAGCTGGCCCACTCCCTTCGCCAGCGCCGCGCGGCCCTCTGCGAGCGGCAAAGAACCTTTGAAGCCTTTCTTCTTCATGCGCTGATTGAGGCTACAAATCAACTGCTGTGACCGCTTGATGAAGAACTTCCGGCCCTTGGTTGTGAAGCCCGGCAGGTCGAATTGAAGCGGCTCCGCCATCACGAGCCTCCCATAGCGGCAGCATACCGCCGCTTCAGTTGCTCATACAGGCATTCCGGCTGGTACTTCGCGTTGGTGTCCCTACCAGCCTGCCGCCACATGGCGTGCCATAAATGAACAGCGTATGTCGTCTCCGGCATGGGTGGTGAGAGGGGATAATCAATCACAGATGCCCACTCCCACCACGGGATAGGATTGAAGAACACCAAGGGCTGAACGGGAAGCCTGAACTTCGCGACGGCCTGAAGGCAGAGCGTGTTTGCCGTCGCTTCCCATCCCATACTTTTCCGGTCCACCTTCATGGCCTGCCGCACGATCCAAGCCATGACGGGCGAGCCCGGTGAAGCGCGCAGGTAGGCGTTGTTCACAGCGAAGCCCCCTGCCCGGTCGTGCTGCTCTGAAATCACATGATCTGCCCCTCTCCAACTAACGAACGGGTGCCCCCAGCCATCGAAGGGTTGCAAACAAACCGTGTCCATGTCAACCCACCAGCCGCCGCGCTTCAGGAGTAGGTTGTACCGGAACCAGTCGGCGAAGTGCGCCAAGTGTTTGAACTCTGAGATATCAGCTTCCGGCACGATGTCGTTGCCATCCTTGATTTCCATTCCGTCCGGACAGCCTCCCACAATTCCTTCGCGATAGGTGTACAAATGGAATCGGTGTCCGTTGGCAACGTATGACGCAGCACAGAGCCGTTCCATCACAGATAAGCTGCCCCACCAGAGGCTTTGAATCGGGTCACTCATGGTTAATCCCCCTTTCTATTTCGTCAGCGTTGAAAAATCTTTGAGTTTCGGCTTCATGCCCGCCTCGGCCGGCGCGGATGCAGGCATCCCGAGATACGGTGCGGCGAGCCTGCCCAAGCTGGTCGCCTTATTCTTGGCGAGCACGCTCATGATCGCGGATCGTTTCATGTCATCGCGCAGATCGTTGATTGCTCGCTCGAATTCACCGCGAGGCACGAAGCCACTCTCTTGCTTCGCCTTCACGAACTCCAAGTCCTTCTGGAGTTGCGAGATTGTCTGCTGGTCGGCCGCCGTGGTCGTCACCCGGATGGTATGCTCCCGGCAGGCGTCAATCCCGAACGTGTAGCCCAGCGACAGGATGCCGATCATCGGCAAGATCCATTCCTTATAGTTGGTCAAAGTTTTCTTCATTTCGTTTTCCCCTCAGAAAATTACTCGGCGGCGTGCCCGTCCTCCGTAACACATACCCCGGGCCGGACTCCGCAGGTGTACCGACATCCAACTGATAGCGAACGCAATTATCACCAGTTGCAACCTGCCTCATTCACCTGCCGCCGATTCTTGTCAGAGCTTGGCCTTGATGTCAGCAGCCAGCTTTCGAGTTTCCTCGTTCAAGGCCGTCTCGGCCTTTTCCAAAACAGCTTTGATCTTGTCCAACTTCTTCGCGTACTTGATCCGACTGAACGCGACCGTAATCCCGACCAGCGCCCCCACGATGACGCTCACCATATTGCTAATAATGACCTTCATAATCATCCCTCTGACTCCGTTATAACGGACTGTGCTTCACTCCATCCGTCCGCCCGCCAAGTCTCAACTCCTGGCGAGCGAACCCCCTAGTGATTTGCACTAACTACTCCGTCACCTGACGCTATGTTATCGCGTTGGTAGGCGGACGGACGAAGTGAAAGTTTGCGTCTCATGCCTGTTCAACCGCCGTCTCTAAATCACCAAGTTCGACTCCACGAGGCTTATCCGGGCGCAAAAGGATAGAAAGGCCAGGCGGGACCACTTTTAACATCCTGTGGCTCGCTGAGCCACGGCTTGCGCTGACCTCAGCTTTCACTGTCCGTGGCATTACCCTTAATCGCCCCGGCCGACGCCGTTTTATGGCTTCTGGATGCCCTTCGGGCCGGTGACAGTAGCGGCAGTATTTTGCCGCTAGCTTTGCCCGCATCAGCGCCCGGTACCAGCGTTGACATCGCTCTGAGCAAGTATGCTGCCCCCGGTTTTCCCGCTCGACTGAAATCCATCCGCCGCAGGCAATGCAGGTTGTGTTGGAAAGCCCGCGCTTCTCTTTTCTGCGCTTGCGTACCAGCCGAGCGAAGTCACCGATCAAGGCGAGCACGATCCGCTTGTCGTGATACGCGAGAGACAGCTCACTGACCAGCCAAGTCAACGATCTCGGAAACGGTGATGGTGATTGTTTCTTCATGAAGCCCTCTTATTCAAGATCACCAGAACGCAGTTGACCCTCGTGCCGGACTTTTTGAAAGATCCCTGCGGAATCTCTTCAATCCTCCCGTGAGACTCCACGAATTCCCTGAACGCAACGGCCCGCGGCTCCAGGCGAAAGGTGATGCTGGAGCTTGCCACAGAAACAATCCAACCCCCAGGCTTGAGGCAATCCCAGGCGTGCAAGATGTGAGTGATCTCGGAAAGCCGGATAAACGGCGGATTCATAAGCACGCGGTCATAGTTTGGTTGACACGAGTAGGTGAGGAAGTTACCTTCCAAGATCGTGACGCTCGCACGCTTGCTATTTTCCTGGTGTCCAAATCTCTCGTGAAGCGCGCGGACCAGCTTCGGGTCTTGCTCGATGCAAACCAGACGGACGCCTGACACATTCACATGATCAGCCAAGTCGCCTCTTCCCGCGCTGGGCTCCAAGACAGACATCCCCGGCCGGTGATGAAAGCTGAAGTGGCCATCATCTTCCTTGCCGTATTGACTTAATTCTTTCCATGCCTCCATCTGCGCTCCCGGCGTCAAGCGTGCGAGGTACAGCGCCGACCCGAGAAGTAAGGTGCCCTTGTAGGCATTCTCCGTCCATTTCGGATTCAGGTTGTTCAACGCCATCCGGAGATGAACGTACACTTCCGGCTTGCCGACCATCTCCCCGACGACCTTCGGAGCGACGCCGCCGCTCAGAAGCTTCTTAAAGCCCGCCGCCTCATCCATGAAATGGATGTCCGCCCGTTGCAGATTCTCAACCATCGCAAGCGTCAAAGCCTCTTCTGCCGACATCTCACGTACCACGGCGGGGATGGTTTCCTTCCCCGCCATCCTGCTCGCCTCAGCGCGGCGCGTCCCAAAGACGATCTCATACTTCCCGGCCCCGTCCGGCCGGACGAGAATCGCCTGTTGAACGCCATGGACCGCGATGTCCGCGGAGAGTTCTTTCAGTTTTTCGGGGTCGCGACTATACTTTCCCCGAGGGTTGAAGGGTGACGGCACCAGCGCCGCCAGAGGAACTTGTTCGACTGTCATTGCCCGCGTGTCTGTGATTTCCATTGGATTCCATCCCCCTTATGATTTGAAGTTTCTGTGAAACTTTCCCGCCCTGATTGTCTAGCCGGTCATGGCATTGCCAGCAGGCAGGCCGTAAATTCTCCCTCGTGTCTCCCCCGCCCTGAGAACGCTTCTGGATGTGATCGAAGAGCCCGGTTGAGAACACCGGAAGTGACCGGCCACATATTGAGCACCGCTTCCCCGTCGCAATCCAAATCTCATAGCAGAGCCCGACATAATGATGCCGTGACAGCATTACTCGCCCTCCCTTCGTCACGTGTGAGGGTTTTGACTTCCCCTGCCGAGCCATCGGCTGGCGTGGCCGTGGCGCCTCTCCAGCAACGCGCCAGGAGCAGCCATGCACGATACAGATCAGCCACGACCCGAGTTTGCGAAGTGGACGCCGATGTTCCGGACAGATAGGTTTCATTTTACTCCTTGATCTTCTCTGGTTTTACTTGGCCCGATAAACTTCATCCCCAATATCTTTTGAGGCGCGGACGTGCTCCACGTCTCCGCCCGGAGCCGCGCGCCGCTCGCGCTGCACCTTGAGCAGATACTCTCCGGTGTCCCCGTCAACCATCGGATCCCCCACAGGGGCGAACCTGATTTTGTAAAGCAAGTCTCGATACGATACGTTATCAATCCAGTTCTTTTGGGCTACTGTTATTGGTGTGCTCATCGTCTCCCTCTCCTCAACCCAACTCCCGCAGCCGCGCCGCAATCATCGACGCCAGATGCTTCAACCACGCCTGCTGATCCAGCGCTCCCGAGAGGTCATTGAAATACATCCCGCACGAGCAGCAGTGGTGTGGGCCGGATAACTCACATCGGTGCTTGAGCATGACTCCGAAGATTTCCGCATCCACCCCCCTCGCCGCCACGTCCGCTTTGCTCATTGCACTCGCGCCCCTTCCGCAATCTTCGCCGGCCCCCTCGGCATACTTCGCTTTTTGAAGCCGAAAACCGTTTCCATCCTCTCGACCGCCGTGAGGATCACGCCCCACATGGTCGGCTCCGGAGGCTTTGCCAGATCCCCCGTGTCAATCGCGCTTTCAACCGTATCAGCGACCGTCTTCGCCGCTACGTATTGCGGCGTCTCACCCTCGGCTGCCAGGAACTGCGAGCAGACGAGTTCAAGTGCCGCTCCATCCGTCTCCAGATTCTCTTTCTGGCGCGCCAGATTGATTGCTTGGTTGACGACCAGCCGTTGCGAAGCATCCAACTGGAAACCCTTGTAGCCCCTTTCCTCAAGCGCCAACCCGGGCTGCACCTTCTCGACCTCCTCGCGGAAATTCTTGTTCGACATTTCGGAGGCTGCGCGCACCAGTGCGGCCGTCCGCTTCTTCGCCGGCACCTTGACGAGATCCCGCGCGTTGTTCAGTTGCATCGTTTCAATCGCTTCTTCCGGGATCGTCTCCTGGAGTTCCCGATAGGTGCCGATCAGCGAGTACGCTTGGCTCCGCTTCAGGTCGCCAACCTCTGCCAGCCACTCTTCAAAGGAATCAAACCCGGCCTCCTTGAACAGCTTCCCCTCATCCACCAACTTGTAAACTCCGCCCAAGGCCAACGAACTTCGGCCGATGCTGCGGTTCAATTCCTTCGCTTTCTCCGTCAGCTTTTTTGCTTCCTGTTCTCGTGTCATCCTACTGCTCCCTTCTGGTAAGGCCGGGACCGGTCCGGCACTCTATTTCAATCTGGAATTTTCACTGCACCCTTTGACGGAAACCAAATCCCAACGTCTCGCCGATAAATCTCACAGTTCACATCCGACCACTTTACGCATAGAAATTTGTTGCCATCAGCCGGATTGATTTCTTCCCAACATTTCCCGGCATCAACGGCACAATAGACAGCCTCAGTCTCCGCAATCCCGATACTCAAAACAATCAAGCTATCAAAGGTAGGGACGTATCCCTGAAGCGTCCAATGAGGGCAGATCCCTCCTTCACGCAAGGCTTCTTGTCTTTTCGCCGCTTCTGTTCGCGCTCCGCTTGTGCGTTCCGATCTGATCGTCCAGGTGTTATAGGGCAACCAGTATTCCGGGCTTCCATACTTACGCACTTTTTGCGGAGCTTGCTGAATGCGGGTTGCCAAATAGCGCGGCT
>PMYF01000843.1:0-849 GCA_003171295.1 Acidobacteriota bacterium
GTGGTGTATGAGGGCACGAATCCCGGCACGGGCCTGCCGGTTATCAAGGCATTCCTGAATCCGCTGGTGAGCTGGCTCTGGGTTGGTGTGCTGCTGATGATTCTGGGCACGCTGGTGGCGCTGGCGCCCAGCCAGAAGCCGGCTGCGCAACGGGGAGGGCAACCATGAGCGGCTTTGCTTCCGGCGCTTCCGCGCTTTTGACTTTTTGGATGAGTTCGTTGGAAGCCACAGACCGTGGATTCGGCCTGGTGGCCTGGATTGCGCCTCTGGCGGTCTTTGCCGCGGCGCTGCTGGGGACGATTCTGCTGGTTCGGCGGTGGTCGGCGGGTAAGAGCCGGACCGAAACGCCGGTCTCCGATCCGGCTATGGATGCCCTGAAGGAAAAGATTCGCCGGGAGACCGGCAGCGACGGAGGGTTTTGAGCCATGACCAATCTGCAAGGCGAAGTGGCTGGCGTGCTGCTGCTGATTGCGCTGCTGGTGTACACCTTCTGGCCGGAGGAGGTCTTCGCCAGCCAGGGCGAGAAGCCGCGGCTTGACTACCTGCTGGAGCGCAAGGAGCAGCTCTACGAAAACCTGCGCGACCTGAACTTCGAGTTCCGGGCGGGCAAGTATCCTGAAGAGGAGTTCCAGGCCCAGCGGGAGCAGCTTGAAAACGAGACGGCGCAGTTAATGGCCGAGATTGAACATTTGCAACAGGCATAAGACGAAACGCAGCGCATATTCAGAGGATTTTCACACGACCATGAAATTGACCCAGATTGTTTTTCGCACCGTTGCCTTAAGCCTGCTGTTGGCGGGCGCATTGGCGCAGGCTCAAGTCACCGGCACGGTGACCGACAAGACCACC
>PMYF01000843.1:866-2600 GCA_003171295.1 Acidobacteriota bacterium
CCGGCGGGCACTACAAGCTGACCAAGCCGGGTCACAGCAATTACCTTGTGCGGGCCACGCACCAGGGCGCGACCTACTTCATCGGCGCGCCGGAGGGCAACACCCCCGGCGACATCTCCGTCTATGATGTGGCCGCCAAGGTTGCCGGGGTTTTCATTGAGGCAGATGTAATTGAGGTCGAGGCCGCCAACGGCCAACTGCAGGTGACCGAGCGGTACTTTGTGCACAACGCCAGCACACCGCCGACCGCCCAATGGAGCGCGCGCTCGTTTGAGATCGTGGTGCCGCCGGAGGCGGTGGTGGAGGGCGCGGGCGCGCAACGGCCCGGCGGGCTGCCCACCTCGACCAAGATGGACGCCGACGGCCCAAAGGGCCACTATGCCTTCAACTTTCCCATCCAACCCGATGACGGAGACAAGAGCACGCTCTTCGAGCTGAGCTATCATCTGCCCTACAGCGACGGCAAGTTCACCTTCAAGCCCCAGGTCACTATGCCCACGCAAAGCATTGGCGTGCTGCTGCCCAAGAGCATGACCTTTACGGCGGGCGCGGGATTGGCCTTCAAATCAGTGCCCGAGGATCCGGCCATCCAGACCTTCGTGGCGAGCAATGCGGTTCCCGGCAAGGCGGTGGAATTCACCGTCTCGGGCACGGGATCAATTCCGCGCGAGGAGCAGGGGGCGCAAGGCGGCCAGCAGCAGGGCGCGGGCAGCGGCGGCCAGGACGCAAGCGCGGCCGGCGGACGACCCGGCGGCGGCATGGGCAACCCCATCAACACGCCTGATCCGCTGTCGAAGTATAAGTGGTACATTCTGACCCTGCTGTTTTTGCTGCTGGCAGCCGCGGCGGCCTTCCTGCTGCGCAAGCCGGCAACGGGCACCACGGCCGTTGCTGCAGGAACGGCGCAGGCCTTGGCGTCCCCTGCGGCCAAGAATGCGGCCCTGCTGAACGCGCTCAAGGAAGAGCTGTTTGCGCTGGAGAGCGACAAGATTGCCGGAAAGATTACACCGGCGGAGTACGCAGAGCTGAAAGCGGCGCTGGAGACGGTGTTGAAGCGGGCGCTGAAAAGGCAGTAGTCAGTGGTCAGTTGCCGGTCTGGATCTGTGATTTTCCACCCTTTCGTCAGCAGAAGGGCGTAAGGGTGAGGCACGGAGCGTCGGGGGGAAAGACGTGGGTCCCTCTTGCAAGGAAAAACCGTGTGGCAGCGGGCTGAAACGCATCGCTCTGGCGGCGGCGGTTGTGGCTCTCCAGTTCATCCTGACCGGCCCGGCCATGGCTGGTTTCCCTGACAAGGACCAGTTGGCTACCGGCAAACCTGAGAACAAATTGTCGGGAATCAAAGTGGGAATTCGTCCTCCCAGCACCCGGTTTCCCAACGGTACAGCGATTTCCAAAATTATCCAGACCTACGGTCCTCCAACCAGCAAGGAAGATGCAGTAGTGCCCGACGGGGCCGGCGGCACGCGATTTTATGTCTGGCAGTGGCCGGGGCTGCGCATGAGTATAGCCACGTACTTTTACTACTGCCCGCAGGTGGACAACCTGGGCGCGGATAGCCTGAATGCGTGCAGCAAGAGCGCCGGGCAGACGATGGTCGAGTCACGGCCGGCGTACATCGATGTGTGGGGCGATGCGCCCAGAGGAGTGCTGGGACGAACAGGGCGCGGTCTTCAGCTCGGCTCCACGCTAAAGCAACAAAAGGCGATTTATGGAGATCGCTACACCGTTCAATAC
>PMYF01000159.1 GCA_003171295.1 Acidobacteriota bacterium
GTAGCGGCGAATTTACCTCGCCAAATGGCGGCGTAAAGCCGCCCCTACACCAAACTGGCCGCCGCCAGCCGTTGAGAGCTGGTCAAGGGCTATAGAAATCAGCGACTTCTAGTCCAATTCGTCGAGAAATCCCCCACCTTCTCGGTTCGTAAGGGCATTCTCATGTCCGAAAACGGCCCAAGCTGCACCACATGCAATTCCATTTCCGATCTCGGGAGAAAACGCGCCTTGCCGGCACGGTGGGAGCGCGTATAATCAGCCCCCGGCCCAGGTCGGGGCGCGGCTCAGGAGTCGCGGGGAGGTTCTGCGACGCCGAAAGCGCCGCCGTGTCTTGCGGCCCCGGCCACGAGGTAATATGCCATGAATGGTCATTGCGAGGTCTTCTGCGCAGGCAATGCAGTTGCCGACGTCCTGGCACGGCCGGTGGATCATCTCGCGCCCCCCGGGACGAGCCAGCGCCTTGAGGATGTGGTGCTGGGTCCCGGCGGCNNGTGCGCGCCGAAGGCATCGACGACTCGGGCCTGGTCACGCTCCCGGGCGCCAAGACTTCCACCTCGATCGTGCTTGTTCAGGCTACGGGCGAGCGCCGCTTCCTGCATCTGCGGGGTGTGAGCGCCCACTTCTCGGAGCAGCATCTCGATTGGACGCGCGTCGAGGGGGCTCGCGTCTTTCACTACGCGAGCGCCTTCGCCCTGCCCGCTTTTGACGGAGCGCCTTTGGCGCGCACCCTGCAGCGCGCCCGGGCGATAGGCTGCCTGACCTCGGTGAACGTCTGTTGGGACGTCGAGGGGCGCTGGCTGCCGCTCCTCGAACCCGCGCTCGTTTGTGTCGACTTCATTTTTCCCAACCGGGAAGAGGGGCAACAACTGACTGGTGAGACCGAGCCCGCCGCTATCGCGCGCCGCCTGCGCGGCCTGGGGGTCAGGACGGTCGTCGTCAAGCTGGGAGCAGCAGGCTGCTATGTGGAATCCCCCCAGGGCGCGTTCATCTCACCCGGTTTCCCCGTGCACGCCATTGACACTACCGGCGCTGGTGATTGCTTCGCGGCCGGGTTTCTCGCGGCGCTCTGCCGTGGCCGCAGTCTTGCCGAAGCCGCCCGCCACGCCAACGCCGCCGGAGCACTTGCCACCCTCGGCCTGGGCGGGGCCGATTCCGCGCCCACGTCCGCGGAGATGGAAGGATTTCTCCAACTACACGCGAGCTCCTAGCGCGTTTTGCGGCTCGGAGGGCGCCGGGCGGAGGAAAGATTCGCTTCGTTCTATGGCCGGATGCGAGGGGAGTTCGAATCCCCCTCCTGGTCCTTCGATTGACCTCGCCACCGGCGTTATGGTATCAACCAAACTTCAATAATTCTTGATGAGAGGAAAACTCTTGACCCAACCGAAAGTATTCATTCCCCGGCCGCTACAACCGCAGGTGGTCGAGCGCGTTGCCTTCCGCTGTGAACTAACCATGCACCCCCACGATGAGCCGCTCACGGCTCCGCAACTGGCGGAAGCGTGCCGCGAAGCAGAGGGCGTGGTCGCTTGCGGCATGCGCGTTACGCAAGAATTATTGGAGCATGCTCCCCACTTGCGAGTGGTCGCCAACGTGGGCGTCGGTTACGACAACATTGATGTGGCCGCCTGTACGCGCCGCCGCATCATGGTTACGAACACCCCGGGGGTGCTTACGGAGGCGACGGCTGATCTGGCTTTCGGGCTGCTCATGGCCGTGGCGCGCCGCCTCGTGGAGTGCGACCGTTACGTCCGCGAGGGCCACTGGCAGTCCTCCCGATGGGAACTCCTGTGGGGCAGTGATCTCCATGGCAAGACCCTGGGCATTTTTGGGCTCGGACGCATCGGCCAGGCGGTGGCGCGCCGCGCCCGCGGATTCTCCATGCGCATTCTTCACCATTCCCTCGACCGCCTCACGCAAGCGCAAGAGCAGGAACTCGG
Source organism: Acidobacteriota bacterium (assembly GCA_003171295.1). GTDB lineage: Bacteria > Acidobacteriota > Terriglobia > UBA7540 > UBA7540 > Bog-366. The sequence goes on from PMYF01000159.1 coordinate 1,938, forward strand.
CGCGCAATTCGTGGACCCCGAGACGCTGTTGCGCGAAGCGGATTTCCTGAGCCTGCACGTTCCCCTTACTCCCCAAACGCATCACCTGATCGGGAGCCGCGAACTGGCGATGATGAAACCCACGGCCTTCCTCATCAACGCGGCGCGCGGCAAAGTGGTGGACGAAGCCGCACTGGTTGAGGCCCTCCGGTCGAAGCAGATCGCCGGCGCCGGGCTCGACGTTTTCGAGAACGAACCCCAAGTCCACCCCGGCCTCCTTGCCCTGCCGAACGTCGTCTTGGCGCCGCACGTGGGCTCGGCCACTTCCGAAACTCGCCTGGCGATGGCCATGCTGGCCGCTGATAATCTGCTCGCCGCGCTCGACGGCAAACGCCCGCCGAACCTTGTGAACCCGGAAGCCTTGGAATAGCAAAAACACCACCGTCGGTGGCAGGAATTGAAGGGGTGCGGGGCGTCGTTGATTTGAATACCCTCGGTCGCCGCGGCGGAAGAGGGTGCTCTTGCCTTGCTTGCCCTTCCCCTCTCCCCTCAACGTAATTCCCCCGCCCTCTCCCCTTGCGGGAGAGGGTGGACCGCTACCGGCGCTTTCACCAGCCGGAGCGGGCCGGGTGAGGGGGCGGTGCGCCTGCCGGGCACATCGAGCGCCGCGCCCGGTCCTGGGCGAAACGAAGGAATAAGCTCCGCATTTCTCGACCTCGCGTGTTTTTC
>PMYF01000566.1:0-6849 GCA_003171295.1 Acidobacteriota bacterium
TTTGTTTTCATACACATCCCCGGAGGTTCCTTCATTTTTAACATCTCTATGGGTCAGCGCCCCGTTCCTGACCTTACTCAGCGTGTTGGTGAGCCGCCACCATTGGCGCAGGCGGGGATATTTGCAGGAACATCGCATTTTCGTCGTTGGGAGCCATCCGGAAAGTGTGATTCTCTGGTAATCTATTGAAAGAACATGCCTTAACGCGGTATCCGCAAGCGTGTTCTCTCCAAATCGAGCATCGAAGCCGAGCCCTGTTCGGCCACTTGACTTACCACCGCAGGTTAGCACCGAAGCCGCAGACTTGTCAATAGAGTTATTGTCTCATTGTCTAATGAAAGGCCAGATCTTGGATAAATTCGCCCAATTGTCCGGTTTGGCGACCGTCCAAGTGAAACTGGATCATTGGCTCCCAGGACCGAAATTCTACAAGCGGGATTTCTTCAGATAGTTCGGCTTGCTTCCGAGTGGCCCGTCTTTCGACAAGAATCGGCGGCCAACTCCGGCCAGCGCGTGATGTTGCTCAGCGGCCGTAGCGATTGACAGTAGCTTCTGCCCGATTCTGCCCGCCATCGAGTAATGGCTCCTTCGCGTGTTTTAGATACTTGTCGAGGAAGGCAAGGATGAACGACTGAGTCAGGCGCAAGTTGTGCAGCGCAACTTCCGTCTCCGTTGATTTGCCACTCGCTGATAGAAGCGGGTAATCGCTGAAACTCCCATGAAAGAGGCCCGCCGATTTCAATAGAACATCATAGCTGCCGGTAGGACATTTGTTGAGTTGATCTTCCCTCTTCTTAAGGTACGCATCGTTCTGTGCGGCGTTAAAGCCTATCCATCGGCCGGCTTGATCCACCTCGAGAAGAAGAACCGGCTGCCTGAACGTCTCGCCATTGGGATTCTCGGGAAATGCTGCAATTGGCGGCATCTCTCCCTCAAGGCTTAGGCAAGCCTTGAAGCGAGCATCGGACTGGCAGGCCTGTGCCGCAATGGCTCCGCCTGCTGAATGCCCCATCGCTGCGACCCGACCCATGTCGAGTCTTCCGCCGAGGGTGAAGTTCTGTGCATTTCCGTTGTTCAGCTGAGTCAGCTTGTTCAGCACAAAAACCATGTCGCTCGCGCCCGTGTTGATCTGTAGCCCCGCCATCTTCACCATTCGCTGGAATCGTTGTTCAGCGGAGAGTCCCGCTGGGGCCGGTTCGTGATAGGCCCGGACGAGCCGCCCGTGCGGAAAAGCAACTGCCGCGGCCATGTATGTGTTTTCAATGGCTGCAACCACGTACCCGCGGCTTACCACCTCTTCGATCAACGCTGTGTACTCAAAGCTCGTACTTCCCAGACCATGTGAGAAAATCACCACCGGGAATTTTCTGGGAGTTTTCGCAACCGGCGCACCTTCGATTGCATGAGAAGAGATCGCTCCTGAAACGATCGCTGGCCAATTGCCTTCGAACTCCTCCCTCATGGCAGATTGAATAGCCGGGTCCGCATCCATTTGCCCTGCTCCGGGCAAGTACACGCCGACCTTCCCGGACTCGCCTTTCGGCGCAGGGTACCAGAGAAAGACCATCAAATCACGATGCGCTTGCGGGTCGGCTGAATGGACCTCAGGCCGTGAGGTATCGATCCATTCGTAGCCAATTCGGCCAATTCCGAATGGCCCAGACGGAGCAGGCAAATGGGGAATTTCCGGCCGTTGTACAGGTCGGCTTGGTAGCTGATGTTGCGAAGGGGAATTTTGTGCTAGTGCGAATGTGAAAGCTCCACATAGCAGCCCTGAGGTGAGGAATTGGGTGATATTCAGCAACTTCATGCGACCGTCCTTATTTACCCAATAGTATATGGCGTCATGTGTTTCCGGCCATGTGTTTTCAGTCTCGTATGAACCTTGCTCTCGGAATTTCAGCAGACAGACCGCGGACACGCCCGGTAATAGTCGGCTCGAAGGAAACGTGAAGCAAAGTTCTGGGTCTGTGGTCGGCAATCCGGAATTTACCACAAAGCAGATCCCAGTATACTCGCAAGTGCCCGGTAAACGTCCTAAGCGTAGGAGTGCTACTCCTGACTCCCCGGAAGTCCCCTTTCGAGGAAGTTACCGTGCCTGCTTGCGATCATTTGGCCGTCGGCAAACCGGAGATGTGGCGCCTCCCTTGGCCTTGCGGTTCCGCCTGCATGACGGGCGCACTCGGAATCTGACTGTCGACCGAAACACGCCCTGAAAACGCGCACCCCGTGAAGGTATACGTGTCGAATCTTCATTCCACAAAGAGGTTCGACCAGGTTCGATCAAATCTTTGAACGTTCAGATGCCCTTCAGCGCCAACTTGCCGCCCCGCTCCGAGAAGCACGGTTGGCTTATCTGCGCCACCGTGCCGAACAGGGTGCACCACGGGGAAGCCTGCATCAACTTGCCCAGTGCTTACTGAGCCGCAGACCTGCAAAACAGGTCCGCTCTACACTTGCTTTTCCCCTCAGATTGATTGGGAGGGATCAACTACGTGGTGGGATGCAACCGCAGCTCAGCTCGATACCTGGGCAGCCTCGGGCGTGGACTCCGCCAGGGCGGCGGGCCGGTCGGCCAACTCCAGCGTCACGGCCTTCTCATTGCAGCAGGAGAAGCGGTCGCAACGCAGGCAATCGCGCCAGACTTTGGTCGGAAATCTCTCTTTAGGGGACTCGCGAAATCCCAGTTTTTCAAAGAACTCAGGAGTCATGGTCAGGGCAAAGACGGTCTTCACCCCGAACCCGTCCGCTTCGCGAATGAGCCGGTTGGAAATCTCCCGGCCGATGCCTTGGGATTTTCGAGCCGGGTCCACGCACATGGAGCGGATTTCCGCGAGCTCCTGGCTGTAAAGCCGGAGCGCCGCGCAACCCACAACGCTGCTCTCATCCTCCGCCACCGTGAACTCCCACACGTTTTCATAAAGCTCGGGAAGAGTCCGTGGCAGGATGATGTGCTCGCCAGCGTAATAGCTGATCAGCCGGTAGAGTTCGGGCACATCACTCAACTTAGCCTTGCGAATCGTCAGCAATACTCCCCCTCTTCCGATCTGTCCCCCGATGGGCATCGGCGGAACGGCATTGCACAGCGCACCAGTTAGGTGGCACAGCTACGCGTGCTCATCCTGCATGAGCAGAAGCATGAGTGCCTTCTGTACGTGCAAGCGGTTTTCCGCTTGGTCATACACGACGGATTGCCTTGAATCGATGACCTCATCGGCAACTTCCTGGCCGCGGTGAGCCGGAAGACAGTGCATGAACACGGCCGCGGAATCGGCCGTGGCCATAAGTTCTTTGGTCACCCGGAAAGGCGCGAAGACCTGCGACCGCAAGTGCGCGGCGTATTCCTGCCCCATGCTCGTCCAGACGTCGGTATAAACGGCCTGCGCGCCCTCGACCGCCTGAATCGGGTCATGCCGNNGACGCCCCGAATTTTGCAGCCATGATCATCAGCGAGTGGCACACGTTGTTGCCGTCTCCGACGTAGGCCAGTTTCAATCCCTGCAGGTTGCCGAACTTTTCGTGCAAGGTAAAGTAATCCGCCAGCGCCTGGCAAGGATGAAAGAGGTCGGTCAGGGCATTGATGACGGGGATGGTTGCATTCGAAGCGAGCTCCAGGACTGACTCATGCGCGAAGGTCCGCGCCACGATACCGTGCACCCAGCGTTCCAGGTTGCGGGCGACGTCCTTAATGGCTTCGCGTTCACCCAGGCGCGGCTTGGTGTGTTCCAGGTAGACGGCAAAACCCCCCAGGCTGGTGATGCCGACTTCGAAAGTGGTGCGGGTGCGCAACGAGGGCTTCTCGAAAATCAGCGCCAGCTGCTTACCCCGCAGGGCCTGCGCAAACCTGCCGGGCGTGGCTTTCACCCGATCCGAAAGATCGAAGATTAGCTTCAGATCGTCGCGGGTCAAATCCTGGTCGGCTAGGAGGTCCCGGACACTCAGAGTCTCCAGCTTCTTGATCGCCTTCACTGCCGTCATGGGTTTTCCCTCTTCGTCGCGGTTGCAGGCACGAGAGCTGCCAGGATTGGCCGTAGAACTCGAACCAGTTCGTCAACGTGCCTCGATTCGATAATCAAAGGCGGCAGGAAGCGCAGCACATTCTCCTGCGTGCAATTCACGAGCACCCCCGCTTCCAGCGCCTGCCGCACCACGCCTTTTCCAGGCGCGGCCAGTTCCATCGCCACCATCAATCCGTCGCCACGCACTTCGCGAACCACGGGAAATTCCGACCGCAACCCTTCGAGCTGCGCACGGAAATATGCCCCCACCTCGCGCACGTGCGCCAGGAAGCCGGGGCGCTCGAAAATCTCCAGAACCTTGAGGGCCAGCCGGCATTGCAGCGGACCGCCTCCGAAAGTCGTCCCGTGCAGGCCGGGTGAAAATGCCTGTGCAACTTCCTCACGCGCCAGGATGGCCGCCAGGGGCAGCCCGGCGGCCAGAGGCTTGGCCACGACGACGACGTCCGGCTTCAAACCAAACTTGCTATAGGCAAAGAAGCGGCCGGTACGCCCGAGCCCACACTGGATCTCATCGCAGATCAACAGTGCGCCGTGGGCGTGGCAGAGTTCTTGGGCAGCCTTGAGGAAATCTTCCCGGATTTCGACAACCCCGCCCTCGCCCTGGATGACTTCCAGCAGCACCGCGGCGACCCGCGGCGTGAAGCTTTCCCGAAGGTGCACAGTATCGTTCCGGCGGACGAAGCGGACTCCCGGCACCAGGGGCTGGAAAGGCTCGCGATACTTCTTGGGCCACGTCGCCGAAAGCGCGCCCAAGGTGCGCCCGTGGAAAGAGTTCTCCAGGGCCAGGATTTCGTACCGCTCGGAGGGCTCAACAGGCGTGTGCAGACGCGCATAGGCACGCGCCAGCTTCATCGCCCCTTCGATCGCTTCCGTTCCGGTGCTCGCAAAGAAGGCGCGATCCAGGCCGGAGAGGCGGGTCAGCTTCTCCGCCAGGGGGGCTTGATACGGATGGTAGATCAGGTTGGAAACATGCAAAATCGTTTCCGCTTGATCACGGAGGGCCGCCATGATCTCAGGGTGGGCGTAACCCAGGGAGTTGACCGCCAGGCCACCGAGGAAATCCAGATACTTCTTACCGTTCTCGCCGTAGAGGTAGCAGCCCTCACCGCGCACCGCCAGGAGGGGCAGGCGATCGTAGGTGGGAATCAGCACCCGCTTCTCGAGTTCGGCAATCTGCTCGCGATTCATCAGCCCTTCACAATCCGGGTCCCCGCGGTTTTCCCGCCCTTGACCGCGTCCAACAGCACGTTTGCCGCGGTCGTAGAGAGAATATCCACTTCACCCACGTTGTGGCGCAGCGTGCGCGCGCACGAAAGCAACTTTGGGATCATGCCATCCCGAACCACGCCCTGGTTGATCAAGTGGCGGATCTCACCCAGTTTGACGACGGGAAGCAAGCGTTTCTCCGCGTCCCAGACACCACCCGATTCGGTAAGGTAGAGCAGGCGGTCAGCCTCGAGGGCCGTCGCCAGGGCCGCCGCCAGGTCGTCGGCGTTGATGTTTAGAAACTCGCCCCGCGAGTTCACCCCCAGGCTGGCTACTACGGGGATCATGCCGCCGCGCAGGGCAATTTCCAGAACAGTGGTCTTGACCTTGTGCGGCCGGCCCACGAAGCCCAAATCCTTTCTGCTGCCCTTCACCCCGACCGTCAGCTTGCGCGCGCGCACCAGGCTGCCGTCGCCGCCGCAGAGCCCCAGGGCGGGCTGACCCTGATTCTCGAGTTCGGCCACCCACTGCTTGTTCACCAGGCCCGCCAGCACCATCATCGCCACATCGCGAGTGGCCGCGTCGGTCACGCGCAGGCCGTGGTGAAATTCCGTCGCGATGCCCAGCCGTTCCAGCGTGCGGGTCAGCACCTTGCCGCCGCCGTGCACGACCACCACGGAGTGGCCAGCCCGGCAAAGCGCCACGATCTGCCGCGCTAAGCTCTTGCGGCCCTTCGGGTCCTCCGCACCATGCCCGCCGATTTTTACGACCAACTTCACAGCAGTCCCGTTTCCTGTGGAAAGCCGAACATCACGTTCAGGTTCTGGACCGCCTGTCCCGCCGCCCCCTTGCCCAGGTTGTCGAGAGCGGAGACCAGGATGAGCTTCCCCGTGGATGTGTCGAGGGCAAAGCCCAGGTCCGCATAGGGCGTGTGGGCCACGGCCAGAATCTCCGGCAGTTTGCCGGCGGGATAAACGCGCACCAGGGGCGCTGCCGCATAGAATTCCCGGAACAGCGCTTCCACCGCGCTCGCCTCGTGCTCCCTGGAGAGACGCACATAGATCGTGCTCAGGATGCCACGCGTGATGGGCAGAAGGTGGGGGGTGAAGGTGAAATCCCTTTCCGCCAGGTCCAGCGCCTGGAGCATTTCCGGCACATGCCGGTGATTGAACACGCTGTAAGCGCGTAGATTCTCGTTGACCTCGGGGAAATGCAATTTATCACTGGGCGCGCGCCCGGCTCCGCTGGCGCCCGACTTCGAATCTGCGATGACCCCGGCGGCGAGGTCCACCCACCCGGCCTTGAGTAGCGGCGCGAGCGCCAGGATGACGGACGTGGCGTAACAGCCGGGATTTGATACCAGGCGCGCCTTGGCGATGGCGGGCGCGGCGAATTCCGGCATGCCATAGACCGCCTCGGCCAAAGCCCCTGCAGCGTGGTGAGTAAAGCCGTACCAACGAGCGTAGGCCGTGGAGTCTTTCAACCGGAAAGCGCCACTCAGGTCCACCACGCGCAGGCCGCTCGCGAGCAGGGCCGGCACCACCGCATGCGATACCTCATGGGGAGTGGCGAGGAAAACCACTTCGCACCCGGAGGCGGAAACCTGTTCGACGTCCAGGGGCTC
>PMYF01000566.1:6895-7056 GCA_003171295.1 Acidobacteriota bacterium
ACCAGGAGTTCGCACCCCGCATAGCCTGTGGCGCCGATCACCGCGGCGTGAACCACCGCAGGGGCCGCCGATTCCGCGCCGTGTTGCCGGAAGGTCTTTGTCGCGACTGCTGTATTCAAAACCTCTTGTACTCCACATCCCGTGAAAGAATATTTATACAA
>PMYF01000908.1 GCA_003171295.1 Acidobacteriota bacterium
GGAGCGATGCCGACATTCCGGAGCAGCGCGACACTCGAAGCCTGGGACGGCGCCGTGCCGGAGCTGCCGGAGGACTTCATGGCGCGCGTCCGCGGTATCAACCTGGTGCAGTCGAACGCCCTTCCAACTCGGAATCCAACCCCAGCGGTAGACCAGTCGATGGGAAGGCGACTTTTCAGGCCGGATCCCTGACAGCGCCGGAACTATCTGAGCGGCCGCGATTTGCACTGAGACGACCGAATATACTCCTCCACGAACAACCGGAGAGTAACTTCCGAGTCGGCGATTCATTCCCTATCGCCTCGCGGCCGGTGCTTGGGGTCGAAACGGACGACGGCGCACTTGTCCGGCATACGGGAAGAGACAGCCAAATCGCGAGGCGGTGAAACGTATTTTCGCACAACCCCGTTCGAGACAACTACGCGCCACCGGACTCTGGCACAAGCTTCAATCGTTCGCTTCCATGCCCGGCAGCGCGTGGCCTACCAGTTGAGGGGTACCACGAATCGACGCGACCATGTGGTCGTGGCGACGTGTGTTGCCCAGCCCGAACCCCGCTATTTTGCGTCCGGGCCCAAAGCAGACAGCTTGCTCCCGATGGCCAAGTTGGAACCGGCAAGGGCAAATGCGAGAGGAAAAGTCCCAGTGCCGGTAAGAACAGTATTGCTCGCCGTGAAGAGGTGAGTGATACCATTCGGGACGAGCTTGTTGAAATTGTAGGTCCTTCCTTGAAAGGTGAAGTCCACGCCCGAGACCAGCGTGGCAGAAAACATAACCAAGGCCGTGGGACCGGCGTTGGTGAGCATGGCCTCAGACCTCAGGAAGGTGGCTATAGGCTGGCCGCTGGAGAAGGAATCTGGATTGCTCCAATTGCCGCCTGGCGTGGCGTTCAGATAGATCGTGAAAGTGCCTGGATCTGCCAGCGTGGCGGTGACAGGCCCGTTCATAAGGCTCTGAACGGAGAATGTGTCGGAGCGGAGCGTAAAGTAGGCTGTGGCCTCACTCGGTGTTCCCGAGAAGATGGACCCAGGCACTCCATCCAGGAAGCTGTAATAGCCGATGACCTCGCCGCTACTGAAGTCGGCGGAGACGAGAACCCTGCCCACGCAGTGGTCGGAGACCTTGGAGGCTGGATCTCTATCCGTGGCCTTCGCTGGACTGATCAGCCCTGGAATTGCTGAAGCTGCAAACAGCCAAATTACGATATGCCCTTTCACAGGCATAAACTGGGACTCGTCTCACTATGTAGACGGGCGCATCGATATAAGCAATCCAACTGACTATGATTACAGAGATGTAGATTTGTTGTCTTCTTCAGATATCACGATTTTTGGCGCAGGGCAAATTACGGACATACCAGGAGTGTCTTTCTTTGCCGAGCGGAGCCATGCACCGATTAGCGCTGCGTGGCTGAACAGGACAGACTCTTCGGGAAAACCTGTAACCATACCCTTACCGCGTCCTCTTGATTTATCGAAACCGACTGGATTAAAGCTTGTGTGCGACAAATTCCCGAAACGTAGTACTTTTCAGATAGTGTCCAACATTGGGTCGATGGGGTACAAAGAGTTGGTCCCTCTAAAAGAAACAGAAAAAGAAACGAACGAAACGAATTAAGCGAGCTTCTCCACTACGTTCCATCGAGTGCGGTCAGCCGATACGCGCTGCTGTGGTTGCGTCATGAAAGCCGTGATGGGCGCGGCCCGCAGATGAAGGAGAAAAAGATGTCCCAACTCATCACCAGAAAAGAAGTCGAATGCCTCGATGAAGGCGTGCTGCAGTCCAGGTTCTCGCAGATCATGCAGGACCTAATCCGGACGCAGATGTGGCAATTCGAAAGAACCCAGGCGCTGGCGTCGCTGGGAACCGTGCAGACGGAACTGAACCGCAAGCGGGCGCTGAAGTCGAGAATCTCGGGGCCGAAGTTCTAGGGCCTCGCAGGAAGGTGCGCCGGGGGTTGCCGGCGCACCGCTTCCTGTTTTTTAGAACCTCAGCGTCGGGCGGCGGCGCGGTTTGTCGGCGATCAGTGCGGCCGACCGTGTCATGTTGGCTCGTAAACTTTTCGAAAATCGCGGAATCACTCTTCAGTCCTTGCTCTCTGGCCGGTCACGAATGAGGTGCCGGCGCTGGTTAACGCAACCCAACCCGGGAAGCCGCTTACAGTAGTCAAAACAGGTTCTGCGCTGACGTAGTTCGAGATGGTTCCTCCGCCTGGGGAAAGGCGGCCGAGGTTATACATCTTCCCTCCAAGGGAGAAATCTCGCGTCGACACCCAATCATACGAATACGTGACTACAGCCGTGGTCCCACTTGGCGCCGTAGGAGAGAATCCGGTGATGACGACCTGGCCCACGCGGGCGCTGAAGGAGCCGATAAGCTGGCCGCTTGAAAAGCTATCGGGTTGGTTCCAGTCCCCATTCGGGCTGTTGTTCAGATAGAACTTTACGACTGGCGCCGGCGTTGGAGGCCAATTCAGCACCACCACGTTTCCGTTGAAGAGCGGAGCGGCGGAAAATACATCGCTCCGAAACGTCATCAAGGCCTTATTCTCGCCCGAGGCGCCGTCAAACAGCGGAGCCGAGACCCCGTCAAGAAAGTTCACGTACCCGATTACGAAGAAACCACTGGGACCTTGTAGCAGTCTTGCCACGAAGTGATACGCTACGCGGCCAGTTGGGGGTCGCCCCTCTTCCTCTTGGGCCAACATCGGCACCATGGAAATCGCAAGCGCTAGCAGGGCCATTGCCAGGACGGATACTCGAAGTCTGATTGTTCGCATTTTTCTCTCGCTTTCCTTTGTCGCTCCAGGTCCGGCTGCGGGCCAGGGCGGAATGTGCTTCCAAGATCTCCTCGTTGCTGCAGCAACTTTCCTCCAAGTCACCGAACCCGTCAATGCATAGCGGTTCGTCGCCAGATCAATTGTTTTTCAATGACTAACCCACTGAGTACAAAGTGGTTCGGAGGATTCCACGGTCTGGACGGTCTGGACGGTTTGACCGGGCGAGTCCAAAATGCTAAGATGCTAACACTCATCAAACATCTTAGCTGCGCGGTGGGAAGTCGGTATGCAAGGCGACAGCTGGAGCCCCACGCCAAGGATAATTCGGTTTGGCGCCTTCGAAGTCGACCTGCGGACAGGCGAGCTGCGAAGGAAAGGGATCAAGCTGAGGCTTGCCGGGCAGCCCTTCCAAGTTCTTGCCATATTGTTGGAGTCTGCGGGAGAGGTGGTGAAGCGGGAAGAGCTGTGTAAGAGGCTCTGGCCCGCCGATACCTTTGTTGACTTCGACCACAGCCTCTCCACGGCTATCAACAAGATCCGCGACGTCTTAGGAGACTCAGCCGAAGGCCCGCGCTATATTGAGACCTTGCCTCGCCGCGGCTATCGGTTCATGGCGCCTGTGGAACCAATTGTCTGTCGGGATTCCGGCACGATTGAGTCCCTGGCCGTGCTGCCGCTCGAAAACCTCTCGGGAGACCAGGAACAAGAATACTTCGCCGACGGCATGACCGACGCTCTGATCACAGACCTTGCCAGGATCGGAGCGCTGCGGGTGATCTCCCGCACATCTGTGATGCGCTACAAGAGAACGCGCAGGCCTTTGCCGGAAATCGCCCGCCAGCTGAACGTCGATGCGGTGGTTGAGGGCACGGTGCTGCGCTTCGGCAGCCGGGTGCGGATAACCGCACAGCTCATTCAGGCGGCACAGGAAAAGCACCTGTGGGCTGAAAGCTACGAGCGCGATGTGGGAGACGTGCTGAAGCTGCAGGCGGAAGTAGCGCAGGCGATCGCCCGCGCGGTTCAGGTCAAGCTCACTGCACAAGAGCAGGCCAGCCTGGGGCACACTCAGCGGATCGACCCAGCCGCTTACGAAGCCTATCTCCGCGGACGATACTTCTGGAACAAGCGCACGGAAGAACATGTGAGAAAAGCCCAGGAGTATTTCCAAACGGCGATCGAGCGGCACCCGGGCTACGCACCAGCGTATTCCGGCCTGGCCGACACCTACTTTTATCGCGGGTATTACTTTGGGAAGCTGAATCCGAAAGAAGCCATGCCGATTGCCAAAGCGGCTGCGCTCAAGGCACTGGAGCTCGATGATTCGCTCGCAGAGGCCCACGCCTCACTTGCCTTTGTGAGGTTTTTCTACGACTGGCAGTTTGAGAGTGCCGGAGAAGAATATCGGAAGTCCATCGCGCTGAACGCCAACTTTGCAACCGGACATCACGGTTACGCGGTCTATCTGGCTGCTCACGGGATGCGGGAAGAATCGATCGCCGAGGCCCGGTGCGCCCTGGCGCTCGACCCGCTCTCCGTTCCCATTAACAATATTTTGGGGGAAATGCTGCTATTTGCGCGCCACTTCGAAGAGGCCGGACAACAATTTCGACGGACCCTGGAGCTGGACGGGACCCTTCCTCTGTATCACGATAACCTCGGCATGGCCCTGGAGAAAACCGGACACGAGGCCGAAGCTGTGGAAGTATACCTCAAGGCCAAAGCCCTCTCGGGCGAGAGCACGGAGCGGCTGGCGGCCTTCCAGCAAGCCTATGCGGCTTTGGGCCTCCGCGGCTTCCACGAGAAGCAGGTGGAACTCGCTAAGACCCGCTGGAACGGTTGGCATATCGATACGTTTTCGATCGCCTCGCTTTACGCCCGCCTGGGCCGGATCGACGAAGCCCTCGAGTGGCTGGAAAAAGCCTATGAGGCACGCTCAGGTGCAATGGTTTGGATCACGATGTACTTGGAGATGGACAGTCTCCGGTCCGACCCGCGGTTCCTTGACCTCGTGCGCCGCGTCGGTCTGCCGACGTAAGCCCAAGGCTTGTTAGACGGACCGGTTCAGCCTACGCTAGTGCTGCCCGCGATGCGGTCTGATGCTGCTGTCAACGATTGGTGATTCCTTTCGAAAATTATCGAAAACTCACTAATGTGGGCCGTAACGCGCTTCTCGCGCCGAGCTTAGGATAGGTCCTCAGAAACGCCCTCGGGTTCAGGACTGCCCTGAAGCACAGGCCCGCCTGGTTGATCCTTGTCTGGGAGTCTCGTTGTGAGAACTTCGAGGCGCAGCAGACCCTGCCTCATCTACCTGGCAACAAGCCGGCTACGCTGCCAACCGACGGCCGTGTCCCCCTTAACCATGCGTAACGCCTGTCGCCAAAGAGTCCAGACTCGGGAAAGCACCAATCAAACCACTCGCCCTTCTTCAGTTTCCGGCCTCCATCGGTCTCAGAACCATATGGATTGTTGAGGCTAGGCACGCGGGGCTAACGCCGAGTGCTACACGGGAAGTGACTTCGTTCGCGTTCGATCGCCGGTGCCTCTCAGGATTGCGCCCGAGTCACGTCCACCTAGGAATCCTGAGTAGCCGCCTAGGGTTTATCGACGAATCCGCAAAGGCAATCCGAAGTTCTGGCCGAGCGACGGCGTCTTCAGAAACCATGCTGAGGGGGTACTTAGCCGGATTGGAAACGAAAAACGCCCTTCCCGGAAATTGGGACGCTCCACATTAAAGGCGGGCCAGACTCTCCTCGGGATTGACATCCCTAACGACTAGCCGCCTTGTGTTTACTCAGGAGCGCAGAGTGTGTGCCACTCACACTCTGCGGCTCTCTATTTAACAAAACATCCACTTCTTGTTAATGCATCGAGGCCGCGCCCCATTTTCGAATCCCGGAAAAGTCGCAAAGTCTCTGCGGCGGAGACTTTGCGCTCATGAGTCCACGGGATTCAGGTCTGGAGTACTGTGCTGACCCGAGCCTTCTTCTAGCTTGTCGGCAAACCTTTTCAGAGTTTCGAGGCGCGTTTGGCTTGCATCCGCGATCCATTGCTTTTGGCGAAGCGCGCCGCGCCCCATGTTCATCTCTTGGGAGCAGTCAAAATAGGACTCTCGCTCAACGAAGTGCCTCCAGCTTTCCTGCATTTCGGCAAAGCTCTTTTGAAGCCATGGTGGGAGACGGGTGCTGATTCGCTCCTCCACGGACCTGATCTCACTCTCTAGACTCTGAAGGCGTTCGGACGCCACCTGGATCGACTCTTCTAGGGTGAGAGGAGGTCGCGGATCACGATAATGTTGGACGGCGTAGTAGCTCGCACGAAGGAAGCTGTAGCACGAAGAACAGATTCTCTTTATTTCATGCGATTGGACCACCTGCTTCAAATACGCTTCGTGGCAGATCATATTCCGAAGCTCGAACGTGCGCCTGACATCGCCAAAGGCTTCATCCGCAGACTGAATTACCAGGAGGGCTTTGTCACCCAGATCGCGACGTTCCCAAGGGTCACGAGCATCCTTGACTAAGGCGAGGAAATCAGACCCAAGCAACTGGGTCATAGTCTTGCCTATAGCATCTAGACTGCTCAATCGACTGACGTGTGCGACCAATTCACCTACAGAAACACGTCTGCCATGCAGCGCGACCAGCAGTTTCGGGCGTATCTTCAAGGGGAGTTCGTCAACCGCTATGTTGTTGATAAAGCGGGCGTCGCCGCAGTCGATCAGCCTTGCAATCTCCGCCCTAAAGTAGGACTGGACTGCCGCTATTGCGGCGACTGGAAAATAGCCCAGCTCTGCCCCTCCACCTTTCAAGTGGTCAGCCTGGGTGGAAAGAATGAGCATATTCACTATGCCCGTGTCATGCCCCAGGGGTTCGCTGCGGTCCCTTATTTCTTGGATCTCAGCGACGTAGTCACACCTTGCCCTCATATTGTGCCCCAAATGATGTCTGCGTCTCGTGCGACATTCGCGGTAGCCGAGCGCCCCCCCCAACCACACCCGGGACGGGGCTTCTGCCCTTTCTCCGCGCTCCGCTGGCTGGCGCAGAGCGTAGCTCTGCGCTTTAGCGAGCTATATTAGCGCTGGTCGTGCCCACCCACAAACGGCATTCTAGGCACGGACGCTCCAACCCCTGACCAGCGGGGTGGCGCAGAGGTGCGCGTTTTCTGCGCTTCTCTGCGGCTTTTCGTTGTTCGGCGTCAATAAGCATGCGAACGCTCGTGGTATCTAGGGCCGCGGAGTAGTGGTGAGATGCGCACAACTCCGCGCTACCGAAACATCTCCCCCTAACCGTGCGTCGAATGTGCACCATGTCTAACGTGTTGGTCACCTGGCCGTTCTAGTCCGCAAACCGTAGAAGTGCCTCACGCATTCAAACTCCCGAGANNACTTCGGGACCGGAATAGCTTCCCAGTGCCCCGTCAACCGGGGACCTTCGAGGAGGCCACCAGTATCACGTGCCTGGCGGCGCCAATCTTGACCGCCCGACGTTCCGGCCGAATTGTCGGCGCAGAGCAATGCGCTGCGACTCGGCCGATGGATGCGCCTCCGTGCCAACGCCGCAGGGTTTCACGCTGCGCCAGACAGCCTAGGAGCCTGTCGGAGAT
>PMYF01000417.1:0-5747 GCA_003171295.1 Acidobacteriota bacterium
GCGGAGCAGTTTCTGGGCGAGAAGGTGACGCAGGCCGTGGTCACGGTGCCGGCTTACTTCAATGACGCGCAGCGGCAGGCGACCAAAGACGCCGGCAAAATCGCGGGTCTCGATGTTCTGCGCATCGTGAACGAACCCACGGCGGCGGCGCTCGCTTACGGGCTCGACAAGGATAAGGACGAAACCATCGCCGTTTATGACTTCGGCGGCGGCACCTTCGATATTTCCATCCTGGAAGTGGGCGAAGGCGTGGTGGAGGTAAAGTCCACCAACGGCGACACGCACCTGGGTGGTGACGACATCGACAAGCGTGTCATGGACTGGATCGTGGACGAGTTTCGCAAGGATCAAGGAATTGACTTATCGAAGGACCGCATGGCCCTGCAGCGCCTGCGGGAAGCCGCGGAGAAGGCCAAGATGGAACTCTCCACGGTGCTGGAGACCGAAATCAACCTGCCTTTCATCACGGCCGACGCTTCCGGTCCCAAGCACCTGGCTATGAAACTGACCCGCGCCCGCTTTGAGCAGATGTGCGAAGACATTTTCCAGCGCTCGGTGGGCCCCGTGAAGCAGGCTATCCAGGATGCCGGCGTCACCCCGGACAAGATCAACGAAGTGGTGCTGGTGGGCGGTTCCACGCGTATTCCGCGTGTGCAGCAGATCGTCAAGGACCTGTTTAATGGTAAAGAACCTCACAAGGGGGTCAACCCGGACGAGGTGGTGGCGGTGGGCGCGGCCATCCAGGCGGGTGTGCTGGGTGGCGAAGTGAAAGACCTGTTGCTGCTCGACGTAACGCCGCTCACTCTGGGCCTTGAAACCCTGGGCAGCGTGATGACGCCGCTGATCCAGCGCAACACCACTATTCCCACGCGCAAGGCCGAGGTATTCTCGACCGCCGCGGAGAATCAGACTTCCGTGGAAATCCATGTCCTGCAAGGCGAGCGGCCCATGGCCAAGGACAACCGCACGCTCGGCAAGTTCCACCTCGTGGGTATTCCCTCTGCCCCACGCGGGGTGCCGCAAATTGAGGTGACGTTTGACATCGACGCCAACGGCATCCTTAATGTCTCGGCGAAGGACCTCGGCACGGGCCGGGAGCAGAAGATCACCATTACGTCTTCCAGCGGGCTCAGCAAGGATGAGGTCCAACGCATGACCAAGGAAGGTGAGTTGCACGCCGAAGAGGACCGCCAGCGCAAAGAGGAAGTCGAGATCAAGAACAAGGCGGATTCGCTGGTGTACTCCGTGGAGAAATTACTGAAAGAGAACCGCGAAAAGATCCCGGAGTCGGATGTTAAGAATATTGAGGCAGCCCTGGAAGAGGCGAAGAAGGCCATCCAGGAGGGAGACATGAGTAAGATCAACTCCACGGTTGAAAAGCTGACTGCGGCTTCCCACAAACTCGCGGAGGCCATGTACAAGCAGGCGGGCTCGTCGAAATCAGCCCCGGATGCCGGCGCCGGGGCGGCGGGGGCCCAGCAGGAACCTCCTGACGGCGGCGCTCAGGGCAAGCCCAAAGGCGAGGGAGAGGTGATCGACGCCGAGGTCGTGGACGACGACAAGAAGAAAAGCTGACAGGTGCGGTCTGTAGCGGCGGTGTCCCCACCGCCGCTGCGGCCGTTACAGAGGTTATGGCATCAACGGACCACGGAGGGACGCACGTGCAACATCGAGCCCAACTGCCCGTCCAATGCCCGGTCTGCAATTGGCGGCACTTTTTGGAAATTGGAGTCGAGGAGGGGGATTTCGCGGCGGGGGCGGAACTCCGCAAGCACCTCGAGGCTTGGATTGCTTCGCGCTGCCCCGACCACCTCGGGCCAATTCTGGAGACAAGCAAGAACTAGCAGAACAGAAGACAGGAGTCAGAAGCTAGAAGTCAGAAGTCGGAAACCAGAAATCAAACGCCGGAGGCTTGCCAGGCTATCGGAGCAGGCCAACATCCAGAGCAAAGCACGCGCCCGGCCTTCTGACTCCTAACTTCTGACTGCTATTCTCCCAGGTTTTCACCATGCCCGGTAGCACGACCAAAGACTATTACGCACTCCTCGGCGTCAGCCGTGACGCCAAGCCGGTGGAGATCCGCAAGGCGTATCGCCATTTGGCTCGCAAGCATCACCCGGATGTCAATCCGGGAAACAAGCCAGCGGAGGAGCGGTTCAAGGAAATCTCCGCGGCGTACGAAATCCTGAGCGACGAGAAGAAGCGTAAGATTTACGATCAGTACGGGTTCTACGCTGACAATCTTCCTCCCGGGGGTTACCCCCAGGGTCCGGGCGGCCCGACAGCCTCCTCGGCGCCCGGCGTTGACTTCTCCGGTTTTGATTTTTCCAACTTAAATGACACTGGCGCGGGGGCCGGCAAGCAGCCCGGAGGCGCCGGTTCCTCTTTCCGCGATATCTTTTCGCAGATGTTCTCGCGGGGCGAGCGCGAGGCCGCGAGTGAGGAACCTGTGAAAGGTTCCGACCTCGAATACCGCATGCATTTGAGCTTTTGGGACGCGATCGGAGGGACGCAGGTCCGCATAACCGTAGCGCACGAGGAAGCCTGCGACGCCTGCCGAGGGACCGGCACAACCGCCGGCCCCGCGATCCCCTGCCAGGGCTGTGGTGGGACGGGCAAGGCCACGCGGCAGGCGGGTACCATGCGCTTCGCCATAGCCTGCCCGCAATGCGGGGGAAGTGGCAAGCAGCGCCGGCCATGCCCCCGTTGCCATGGCACGGGTTCGGTTCGCACGCCCGTAACGTTCGAGGTCCGGATTCCTCCCGGCGTCGACACCGGTTCGCGCGTGCGAGTCCCGGGGAAGGGCAACGCGGGAATCCAGGGAGCCCCGCCCGGGGATCTCTTCATTGTCACGGAGGTTGAACCTCACCCGGTGTTCGAGCGCAAAGGCGACAACATCTATGTGAAGCTCCCCGTCAGCGTCACCGAGGCGGCACTGGGCGCGAAGGTCGAGGTCCCAACGATCGACGGCCAGAGCACCATCAAGATTCATCCCGGCACGCAGAGTGGGCAGAAACTGCGCCTGCGCGGGAAGGGCGCACCCTCGCTGCGGGAATCCTCCGGGCAACTGCGGGGCGACCAGTTCGTAGAGGTGCAGGTCATCGTGCCGCGCGTCTCCGACGAGCGCACCAAGGAAATCTTGCGCGAACTCGCGCGCCTGAACCCCGAAGATCCCCGCCGGGATTTGAAGGCGGGGGGCAGCAAACCGTAGGCGAAGGCTGGGATAATTATGAATTCTGAATTATGAATTCTGAAAGCTGACCGCTGAGCGCTCTGAACTGAAAACTGACGGCTGAAGACTGACAACTCGTTTTATGGCCAAACGTGGCAGGAAAACTCGCGGTAAGGCTGGTTACATGATCTCGGCGGTGGCCGAGATGTATACCATCCATCCCCAGACGCTGCGTCTTTATGAGCGCGAGGGGTTGCTGATCCCGTCGCGCTCGAACGGTAACACGCGTCTATACGCTCCTGATGATCTCGAGCGGCTGGAGACCATCCTGAACCTCACCCGCGACATGGGCGTAAACCTGGCGGGCATTGAAATCATCCTCAATATGCGCGACCGCATGCGGCGCATGCAGGATGAGATGCAGGCCTTTGTGGATTTCGTGCAGCAGGATCTCCTGGAGCGCTCGGAAAAGGGCCGGCCGGGCACCCAGAACGCCCTGGTGCGCGTCCCCCCGCCGCAGATCGTCCGCACGCGCGGGGGAGCATCGAGGTAGCGGCGGCGCCGCTCAGTCCAGCCGTTTTCTTGCACGGCCTCTGGCCTCTCCCCTTCCACAAATATCTCCCCGCCGGCGCGCGCTTGGATTAGAATCACTGCGAGCGAATCGCCATGCCTCAAAAGAACTGCCCCCAGTGTGAGGGCACGGGATGGAAACCGATCGAAATGCAGGGCGTCCGGGCTGTGGCGCCGTGTGACTGCCAGAACCTGGAGCAAGCCAATCTGCTGCTCAAGCAGGCGCGCATCCCGCCCCGTTACGAACACTGCGAGCTCGCGAATTTCGACGTGCGCAAGAACTTGGACACAGGGCAGACGAACCCCAGTCTGATGGCAGCGAAAATCTACGCCCAGCGCTTCGTGGATGAATACCCCGCTGACTTCGGCCTGCTTTTTGTAGGTCCGACGGGAGTGGGGAAAACGCATCTGGCCGTCGCCGTGCTTCGGGAGCTGATGCTCCGCAAAGGCGTGGGATGCCTGTTCTATGATTTCCACGACCTTCTGAAGGCCATCCGCGACAGTTACAACCCCGGCACGCAAAGCACCGAGCTCAATGTGTTGCAACCCGTGTTGGACGCGGAAGTACTGCTGCTCGACGAGCTGGCGTCCTCCAACCCTAGTGACTGGGTGAAGGAGACGCTGCAGCATATTATCAACTCACGTTATAACTATAAGAAGGTCACCCTTATTACCACCACCCTGCCCTTTGGCGCCGCCTCCGCCCGCCGCGAGGGTCGCATGCCTTCCGGCGAGCTGATCCCCGACGTGGAATTCACCTTGAATCAATTGGGGGTCACCTTGCGCTCACGCCTGTATGAAATGTGCAAGCTTGTGGAAATGAATTCCGACGATTACCGTAAAGCCATCAAGCAGGCGGGATACAAGTTCCACGTGGAGTGAGGTCGCGACGAATTACGCCGCCCGGCGGGGGTCGCGAGTGCGTTTGACTTCGGTTTGGGGGCAAGAGTAGAATTGGACCTTTGTAGTTCCTCTGCGTCGGGTATTAGGAGGGAGGCAAGTGGATGTCCGAGGAGGATGATCGCAGTTTGCAGGAGGGCGCAACCGATCCTGAACAAC
Organism: Acidobacteriota bacterium; assembly: GCA_003171295.1. Taxonomy (GTDB): domain Bacteria; phylum Acidobacteriota; class Terriglobia; order UBA7540; family UBA7540; genus Bog-366. Next base: position 4,802 of record PMYF01000417.1, read on the forward strand.
CCAACGAGCCCAATGAGCCAAGCGCAGCCGATGCCGTCACCCCCGAAGGGGGGGAGATGTCGAGCCTGCTTGCGGGCATGGAGGCGCTCTCAGCGCCCCCCCTCGCACCTGGTGACGTGGTGCAGGGGAGGGTCCTGAAGGTCACTGATGCGGAGATCGTGATCGACCTGGGCCTGAAGACGGAAGTTACCGCGCCTATCGCCGAATTTTTGAACAATGAAGGTCAACCCAGCGTCGCTCCCGGCGATACGGTTGATGTTTGGATTGAACAGTACGATGAACTCTCGGGAGCCGTCTCGATTTCGCATCAGAAGGCGGTTCGCCGCCGAGTCTGGGAGGACATCGAGCGCGCTTTTCAAGAGCAGACGTCAGTTTCCGGGCGGATCGTGGGCCGCATCAAAGGCGGTTTGACCGTTGATATTGGGGTTCCAGCGTTCCTCCCGGCCTCGCATGCTGATACCCGGCCGCACAGCGACCTTGACACCCTGCAGGGCCAGGAAATTTCCTGCAAGGTCATCAAGATCAACCGCAAACGCAACAATGTGGTGGTCAGCCGGAAGTTGGCGCTTGAGGAGGATCTCACTCGCCGCAAGGGTGAGCTGGCGGAGCGTCTGGTGGAGGGCGCCGAACTGGTGGGGCAAGTCAAGAATATTGCCGAGTACGGAGTCTTTGTCGACCTGGGAGGGATGGACGGCCTCCTCCACGTCACCGATCTTTCCTGGGGCCGCGTGGGAAACCCTTCGGAAGTGGTGCAGGTTGGCCAGGAAATCCGGGTGAAAGTCCTCAAGCACGATTTGGAAAAAGGTCGAGTTTCGCTCGGCATGAAGCAGCTCACACCGGACCCCTGGGAGATGGTGCCCCGCACTTACACTGCAGGGGACCGCGTCGCCGGCCGGGTGGTGAGCCTGACCGATTACGGAGCTTTTGTGGAGCTCGAGCCGGGAGT
>PMYF01000417.1:5802-11310 GCA_003171295.1 Acidobacteriota bacterium
GTCGTGCCCGGACGGGTTCGGAACCTGACGGATTTCGGAGCCTTCGTTGAGATCGAAGATGGGGTGGATGGCCTCATACACCTTGCCAATATGTCCTGGAATCGCAACATCAAACACCCCTCGGAAATCTTGAAGAAGGGCCAGCAGGTTGATGCCGTGGTCCTGGCCCTGGATCCCGCGAATCGGCGGCTGGCTCTGGGGCTGAAACAACTGGAAGAAGATCCTTGCCAGAGCTTCTTCGATAACACGCACGTCGGCGACGTTGTGCGGGGGAAAGTATCTCGAAAAGTCTCCTTTGGAGTGTTCGTGGAGGTAGCAGCGGGAATCGAGGGCCTTTGCCATATTTCAGAGATCGAGGACGGTTTCGGCGGCGGTGGGGATGTTAAACTTGAGGTGGGAAGCGAGCACGAATTCAGGATCATCCGATTGAATGCGGGGGAGCGCAAGATCGGCCTGAGCATGAAGGAGCCCGCCGCTCCGCCCCCGCCGGTGGAAGCTACCAAACCTAAAGAGCCCGTCAGGCTCTCAACCATGGCGGAAGCCCTGTCTTCCGCCGGCATCATTCTTTATGAGACACCCCCGGCAACGGAGTCGTGACCTCCGGGGAGGTTCCAGGAGTTTTTCAAGTAGGGAACAGAGCAAGGGGCGGCCCGGGGCAGGCTGCGCGCGGCCAGGGCCCCTCTGGCTGTAAGGGTCAACCGTGGGCGCGCAGAATTCGACGAAACTTCTCAGCAGGAGAGCACCATGACGAAAGCTGAACTGATCGAAGATGTTTCGCGTGTGGTCGAGATGAGCCGCAAGGACTCGGAAATCATCGTCGAAACCATCTTTGACAGCATCGTGAAGTCGCTCAAGGCCGGCGACAAGATTGAGATTCGAGGCTTTGGAAGCTTCCGCACCCGGCAACGCCAACCCCGCATCGGCCGCAATCCCAAGACCGGGGCGCGGGTGGACGTGCCCGCCAAGAAGATTCCCTACTTCAAACCCAGCAAGGAATTGAAAGATCTCGTCAATACCCGCCAGCCCGCGGAGAGCCCTGCGGCTTCGTCCACTCCTCCCCCCGTCGCCTCGGGCCCGGCGACACCGTAGGGGTGTCTGTTCCCTCAGGTGGCCTTGGGAATTTATGGATTACTTGTGGAGTCCCTGGAGATATCGGTACGTGAGCCAGGCCGGCAAGGGTGAGGGCTGTCTGTTCTGTGTGAAGGCCGCCCTCGACCCCGCGCAGGACCGCAAGGAATTGGTGCTGCATCGAGGGCGCTTTAACTTCATCCTGCTCAACCTCTATCCCTATACCACGGGCCACGTCATGGTGGCCCCTTACGCCCATGTGGCCCAGCTCGATCAACTGGCCCAGGAGGGGCTGGTGGAAATGATGGAGCTGGCGCAGAGACTCCAGACATCACTACGCAAGAGCTATGATCCCGAAGGCTATAATCTCGGAATGAATTTAGGGAAATGCGCCGGGGCGGGGGTGGCGGACCACTTGCACCTTCACCTGCTCCCGCGTTGGACGGGCGACTCGAATTTCATGACCGTGGTGGGAGAGACCCGCGTCCAACCGGAGGACCTTCTCGCCACCTACGACAAGCTCGCTGCTTTCTTTCCCCGATAGAACCCTCTTCCGCAGGACAGTGCATGCAGCTTCGCTTCTCCACGGATTTCGAGGGGGCCGCCGAAGCGAAGCTCTTTTTCGGATCGTTCCCCTCCCAAGCCGCAGTCTTCGCCCTGTTTCCCGCTCCCCGCGCGGGGCTCGCTTCCGCACCCTATCTCGGCCGGACGCGCGACTTGCGCCGCCGCCTCACGCGCTTGCTCTCTGTCCCACGCCCCGGGTCCCGAATGCTGAACTTGCGCGAAATCGTGGCCCACATCGAATATGTGCCGGTGGGCTCGGCGTTTGAAGGGCTGTGGTGGCTGTATCTTCTAAACAAGCATTACTTTCCACGGCAATACCGCGATCGCTTGCGCCTGAAGCCCCCGGCGCTGCTGAAGCTGAATCTGCGAAATCGCTTCCCGCGCTGCTATCCCACGCGAAGATTGGTCAAGGACAACTCGCTTTATTATGGCCCTTTCCCCTCGCATGTGGCGGCCGAGCGCTATGCGGGGGAATTTTTGGACCTTTACAAAGTCCGGCGCTGTGCGCAGGATCTCAACCCTGACCCCTCCCACCCCGGCTGCATCTACTCTCAGCTTCACATGTGCATGGCGCCCTGCTTTGCCGGCTGCACGGATTCGGAGTACCAGGGTGAAGTCCAGCGCGTGGCCGAGTTCCTGGATTCCGACGGCCGTTCGCTGCTGCACTCCCTCGAGACGGACCGCGCCCAGGCTTCCGCGTCACTCGCCTTCGAGCTGGCGGAGAAGGTCCACCGCCGGATCGAGAAAGTGAATGAACTGCTTCGCCGGAGGCCCGGCTTGGTGCGAAACCTGCGCGATCTCCACGCCGTGGTGGTCTTGCCGGGCGCCGGCGGGAAATCCGTGGTTTTCTTTCGCGTGATGGGTGGTGAGATCCGAGGCCCCGCCATGCTGTCGCTCGACGAAAACGTTCCGCTGCCCACGCCGCTCGACCGGCGACTCCACGATCTGCTGGAATCACTGGCCGGGGAAGAGGGTGACTCTCATCCGCCGGCTTTGCCCCCCTGGGAGCACCTGAGCCTTCTGGCGCGCTGGTATTACAGCACCTTCCGCGAGGGCGAACTGGTCATGCTGCGCCCGAACCAGGCGGTGCCCCATGCGCGGTTGATTCGTGTCTGCCGCAAGCTTCTCGCGACGGAAGCGCACTCATCAACCTCTCCAAATTGACGCCCTGGGGTGCGAGTTTGACTGGCGCTCCGGGTACGCATAGAATGAACGGCGAGTTGACTCGCAATGCCTGACGACCCACCCTTCCTGGCTCCCTTGCCCCCGCCGCCCGACCCTCCTCCTCCCGGGAGCAGCCGGAGGATCTTTGGTCAATTTGTATTCCTGATCCTGGTATTACTTTCAGCAGGAATTGGTGCGCTGGGCGGCTTGGTCTTTGTGTACTCATCCGACCTGCCCAAGGTCCGCGAGCTGGAGGACTACCGCCCCGACGTCATGACGGAGATGTACGCAGACGACGGGACCTCGATCGGCAGCTTTGCGCTGGAGCACCGCGTCATCGTGAGTTACTCCCAGATCCCTCCAGTTCTCCGCAACGCGGTGATTTCCATCGAGGACAGGCATTTTGAGAGTCACCTGGGCATAGACATTTTGGGAATTGTTCGCGCCGCGTCCAAAGATGTGCTGGAGTGGCGCAAGACACAGGGGGCGAGCACGCTGACGCAGCAACTCAGCCGCATGCTGTTCCTCACCCCGGACAAGAGCTTTCGCCGGAAGATCCAGGAAATCCTGCTGGCGATCCAGATCGAGCGGCACTTCACGAAGCCGCAGATTTTCACCATGTACTCGAACCAGGTCGATTTGGGGCACGGGAACTTCGGCTTTGGGGCCGCCGCGCAATTCTATTTTGGCAAGCACCTTGACCAGTTGACGCTTCCCGAAGCCGCTCTGCTGGCGGCAATACCCAAGTCCGCCAGTGCCTACTCGCCCATTCTGCATCCTGACGCGGCGCGGAGGCGGCGGAATGTGGTTCTGGGCGCCATGCTGGAGAACGGGAAAATCAATTCCACGGAGTTTCGCGAAGCCACCGCCGCTCCCCTCCTGCTCAACATTCAGCGTTGGAACTACACCGTGGCTCCTTACTACGTGGAGGAGGTCCGCCAATTCCTGGAGAGGAAGTACGGGGCGGAGGCGGTGCGCGAAAAAGGTCTGCGGGTTTACACAACCCTCAACATCAAGATGCAGGGGGTCGCTGAGCAGACTCTCCGGAAGGGCTTGCGCGAGGACGACAAGCGGCGGGGCTGGCGCGGTCCTACCAAGAACATCTTGAGGAACACCCTCATGAAACCGGACGGCATGCCGGTCACGCTCGAAACCTATGTGGATGATGATTGGAAGAAACCCCTCACGGCAGGCGACCTGGTCCATGGCTTGGTTATGGACGTGAAGCCGGACCACGCCGTCGTCCGGTTCGGCAGCCTGAGCGCCCGAGTCGCCGCTCCTGACTTTGCCTGGATAAAGAAGACTCCTCTCACCGAGGTCTTTGCCTCCGGTGACGTTGACCTCTTTGAAATCAAGGAGCTCAAAGGAACCACGCTGCATGTCAGCCTGGACCAGAATCCTGACGTGGAGGGAGCGCTGCTCGCCATCGACAATTCCACCGGCGGGATCAAGGCCTTGGTGGGCGGGTATGACTGGACGGTCAGCAAGTACGACCGCGCCATCCAGGCGGAACGTCAGGTGGGCTCCTCGTTCAAGGTCTATGTTTACGCCCAGGCGATCCTGGACGGGATCTCGCCCTTTGANNAATTATGACGAAAAGTTCGAGGGAACCATCACCATTCTCCATGCCCTGGCGGAGTCGCGCAACGTTCCGGCGGTCCGCACGCTCGCCAAGATTGGTGTGGACAAGGTGATCAAGCTTTCGCGCAAGTTCGGGATCACGTCCCGGCTGGTTCCCAACCTGCCGCTGGCGTTGGGCGCTTCCGACCTGACACTCCTCGAGCACACCTCCGCTTTTACGACGTTTCCCAATGACGGAGTGCACATCACTCCGCGTATGGTCACCCGGGTCACCAATTACGATGGTCGAGTGATGGATGATTTCCCGGCGGACGTGACCGACGCCCTTCCCGCTTCCGCGTCGCGCCTCATGGTCTCCATGCTCCGCGAGGTTTTCAACTCCGGTACGGCCGAGCGCGGCAAGCCCTTCGCCGCCAAGTTCCCGGTGGCCGGAAAAACCGGAACCACGAATGATTTCACCGATGCCTGGTTTCTGGGCTTCTCGCCGTCGCTGACTTGCGGCGTTTATGTGGGCTTCGACGATCATCGCACCCTGGGCGAGAAGGAAGAAGGCGCCCGGGTGGCGTTGCCCATCTGGCTGGACTTCATGGGTGAGGTCCTGAAGGACAGGCCCGTGGAGGACTTTCCCCATTCGCCGCTTCTCACCAATCCGGACCAGGTGAAGGAAATCCTGGCGAGCGCAGCGCCGGAGCGCCTGCTGGCTCCTGCGCCGGCTGCTCCCACGACGGTCGCTGTCACTCCGCCCGCCCCGCAAATTGCGGTCCCTGCGCCAACGCCTGATATACCGAAGAAGGAAGCTGCAACCCCCAAACCGCCCGCGAATCCACCTGCTGCAACGCCTCCGAACACCCCCTCCGGTCCCGTGGCGAAAGGCCCCGCACCAAGTTCCGGAAAGCCATAGCCTAGTTCTCCCGTGACAAGAGGGCAGTAAGGAGTGGGCTCTAGGCAGACTGAAGTAGACACCTGCCGCAATTTCGATTTGGGATTGGCGCGACGGGTGGGTGCCTGGGGCAAAAGTGAGTCATCAGCCCTCTCTGAGGGGAGAGGCAAGGCACGGGGGAGGGGGCCCCGAGCGCTGGGGGTGAGGGGGCGTGCTGTTCGCCACAGGCCACTCAATTGCACTCATCCCTC
>PMYF01000577.1:0-28419 GCA_003171295.1 Acidobacteriota bacterium
CGGAATCTAGTGTGCAAATATTTGGTCCATAATGTGCTATTATATGTTCTTAATCAAGCAAAGTGTTTCGCTATGGTCCCGGAGGAACATGGGAAAGCTTGGCAACGGGGAGTTGCCTTTCAATACGACTGAGCCGAGTCTCCCACCGGACTCCGTGGTTTTTGGCCACTCTACTGCCATGGGTATAGTGCGCCATAAAGTTCGAAAGGTGGCGGGGACAAACGTGCCCGTCCTCATTCAGGGAGAAAGCGGGACCGGCAAAGAAATTCTGGCCAAGCTGCTGCATATCCAGTCCCCCTGGAGCGACGGNNGAGAGTGAGCTCTTCGGCTATGAAAAGGGCGCGTTCACGGGGGCATATGGCACCAAACCCGGTCGCGTGGAGATGGCGAATCGCGGCACCCTGTTTCTGGACGAGATTGCCGAACTGGACATGGGGCTGCAGGCGAAACTCTTGCAGCTTCTGCAGGACGGTCAGTTCTGCAGGATCGGCGCCCAGGAGGACAAGCGCGTCGAAGTGCGGGTGGTTTGCGCCACGAATCGCCACCTCGACAAGCAAATTGAGGCGGGCGCCTTTCGCGCCGACCTGTTTTATCGGATCAATGTCGTGGACATGCAACTTCCGCCCTTGCGGGACCGGCGGGAGGATATTCCGGAGCTGGTGGGGTATTTTCTTGAGGCCCATGGCGCCATGTTCAAGTGCATACCGCGCCCGGTCCCTTCCCGCTTGATGCAGGTCCTGCAGGCTTACGATTGGCCGGGGAACATCCGCCAACTTGAGAACCTGATTAAGCGCTATGTGATTCTGGGGACGGAGGAAGCCATCACCAGTGATCTGATGGGCAGCCGTCCAGCCTCGCCCTTCGAGCCCCATATTCCCATTGACGGAACGGTTTCGCTCAAGAAGATCACCCAGCAAGCGGTGCTGGAAGTTGAGCGGCGGGTTATCCTGAAGGCTCTGCAGACTCACCATTGGAACCGCAAACGAGCGGCGCGAGCGCTCAATATCAGCTATAGGGCGTTGCTTTATAAGATTCGGGACGCGGGGCTTTCCGTGCCGGGCCCGCTTGGGCGGGGCAAAGTGGCGACACATCCGGTTGCCGAGGTTTGAGATGCATGATGGAGCGGGTTTTGAGATGTTCCAGGAACTTTCCCTGATAGTGCTCAATCATTGCAATGCTTTGCACATCCGGATGGGAGCTCCGAATCATGGTCCAGCTAACCCATTGAAACTAAAGGGTAGAAATAGTACGGCCCAATTGGCATACTGCGTGCTATGTATCATGACTGAATAGGTCAGTTGACCCTTGGAGGGGTATATGAAAAAAGCATCCCTGTTAATTGCACTTTGCTTGTTCTTGTTACCGGCGGTTGGTTTAGCCAATCAATTCACGTTTGTGGTTGGCCTCGGAACGATAACGGATGTTGGCATAGCTACTTGTGGCCCGGCACTCGCATTTTGCGGTCCCGCGAGCAACATCTCTTCAACGAATGCCCCGATTGACGGCGTCGTGGGAACCCCAGTTGCGTTGGGTTCAGGTACGGGGACTATGACCTTTGTCACCGCCCCGTTGTATGCTACTTCTGGGACCCCCATGGTGGATTCTTCTTGGGCCGTTACTTGGGTCACCGGAGGAAGTATCGTAGTCAGCGAGGGTCCGACTTTGGTCCCTTATATAGGGGGATCAGTTGGCGACCCGGTCTTCACCGGGACCTTTACCAATGGCGGTCTCGCTTCTGCCGACTTCGGTCCCACCATTAAACTCTGGCTCTTTACCGGTGGCGTGGTCGGTACGTACAGCGACAATTTTCTCGACTGGGCTTGCCCAAGTTGCGTCGGCGGTACTACCATGGGTACGCTCAGCTTGAGCAATTCCGCAGAGACCTACTTTAAGGGTGTGGGTATAGCGAACGGAGCTCTGACGACTCTGACTCAGACTCCAGAGCCTGCAACGCTTTCGTTGCTGGGTATGGGCTTGCTTGGAATCGGCGGATTATTGCGCCGACGCCGGTAATCGTGGGTGCCTTCATAAGAGGGCGCTGACCCCTGGGATAAACGGAAGACTTAGGGATGCTAGCTCCCCCGGCCATCTCAAGACGGTGGCCGGGGAGTTGTGTCTGTACGATCCAGCTTGGAAGCCAAAGTTAAGGAATGACTTAGCATTTGTGAGGGTTGCGAAAGGCGTCCGTATTCCCAAACCTCACTCCCATTCAGGCTCTCCCACCACCCGTGAACACCCCCGCGGCTGAAAGTCCCCCAACTTATGATGGACCCAGGTTCCGGCGATCTTGATGCCGGACGACCCATCGAGCTCTACCTGGAAGTCACAGCAGACATTAGGCGTAATGCATTTCCCCTACTGTGCAGTTGTTTGCATGGTGGTCGTGTGTCACAATTGTAATCTACACAATCCAAGGTGTTTACGATTGCTCTGAGATGGCCCAAAACGTGCCAACAACTCCGTGTGCTTTTATCTAACAGGGCAACTCAGGGGAGGTGTGTTTATGTTACGTCTGCCCAATGTTCGTAAGCTACTGCTGGCAAGCAGTTTTGCAGTACTGTTCTTGCTTTGCACCGGGGTCACTCGAGCGGATTCATTGTTCAATGGTTCGTACGCCGTCGGGAACTGGACGACTACACTAACCAATTCGGATGGCGGCGTGAACACGGCGGGGGCGCCGAACTCCATCCTTCTGACCGGCGGGAACAATGGTAGCGAGGCATCTGGCGAAACTCTCTTTTCCATCAGCGTGCCAACCACCACCACTCTCACGTTTGGTTGGACCTACACAACCTATGACTGCTGCGGTTCCGAATGGGACCCGGCTGGTTACGAGATCGACGGAACGCAGTTTCAGCTCTCGCCACCCAGTTCCGTTACCGGTTTCTCGGGCAGTGGACTACAGACAGTCAATCTCGTCGCGGGCGAACAGTTTGGTTTCTATGTCGACACGGCAGATAATATACAGGGGCCAGGTACCCTGGCCGTTGGGCCAGCTACGGGAACGCCAGAGCCATCGAGCTTCGCACTTCTCGCTGCTGGCCTTCTGGGCCTCGCTGGTTTGTTCAGGAGGGGATCCCGGCAACTTGGTTGATAGCCAGCTTTCGTAGTCGCTGAAACTGACTGAACGGAACAATGCGAAACTTTCCGGCCTCCGCCTCCCGCGGAGGCCGTTCGTTTTTGAGGCGCTCTCGCGCGCCACCGTAGTGCACCACCTGCGGATGGCTGATCGCGGAACGTTTCACTCATACCTCAGGGCTACCATGGGATCAACCTTGGTCGCCCGCCGTGCGGGGATGTAACAGGCGAGCAAGGCCACTGCGGTCAACAGCCCTGCCACCGCAGCAAAAGTGAGCGGGTCTCGCGGCCTGATGCCGTACACCAGGCTGGACATCAGCCGCGTGAGAGCATACGCGCCCACCAAGCCGATGGCCACACCGGCCAGTGTCAGTTTGGCTCCCTGGCCGATGACCATCGCCAGGACGCTCCAGCGCTGTGCACCGAGCGCAATGCGAATGCCGATCTCATGTCTGCGCTGCGAGACTGTGTAAGCCATCACCCCGTAAATCCCGACCACCGTCAGAACGAGCGCGAGCAGCCCAAATACACCGAACAGGATGGTGAGATAGGGCGTGCCGGCATCGGTGATGGACTCGGAGATGACGTCCTCCATGGTGCGAAAGTGGGAAAGTGCCAGACTGCTGTCGAGCGAGTGGATCTTTTCGCGAAGCGCGGCCGGCAGGGCCTTCATTCCACCGGCGCCTCGGAGCGCAATGTTCATGGAGAGGCCGGGTTCGTCGAGCGCGACGGGAAGCGGATAGTAGGCTTGAGGCCTGATCTCACTGTTGACGGCCTGCTCTTTCACGTCGCCGACAACGCCGAGCACGGTGAATTGGCCATCGTCACCGTTCCGAAAGGTCTCTCCCACTGCGTCTTGCTGGGCCCAGAATTGCTTGGCCATGGTTTGGTTAATGACCGCCACTTGGCGCAGGGACCGAGCCTCCTGCGCATGCCCGGATTTCCGGAATGCTTGGACCTTCAACGTCGTTTCCACGGCGTCCCTGAATTCTTGGTCGCTAAAGATACGGCCCTTAAATAGAGGAATGCCGAACGTCCGGAAGTAGTTTGGGGAAACGTAATTGAATTCCACCAGCGTCCGATCAAGCGCTGGGTTTGGCTGCCCTTCCACACTGATATAGCCGTTCATGACGTGCTCGAGCGGGATGGCCGCGGAGACGGAGGCAGCCTGGACTCCGGGGGCGCTCTTCATACCGTCGAGGAGCTGCTCATAGAAAACGGTCTGCTGTTGGATGGTCGAGTACCTCTGCGGCGGCAGCATGACATGGACGGTTAGGACATTCTCCGGCTGAGCACCGATGCTCACTTCGCGCATCCTGGCAAGGGTTCTCAGAAGCAGCCCGGCACCCGTCAGCAGCGCGAGCGACATGGCAATCTCCCCCACCACCAGCGCGTGGCGGAGAACGCGCTGCCCGCCCACGGGAGAGAGCACCGCTTGCGCGCTTGTCTTGAGCTCTTCGCTGAGTTGGATTTGCGACACCTGCAGCGCCGGTGCGAAACCGAACAGAATCCCCACCAGCAGGCTGATGGCGAAGGTGAAGAGCAGCACCATGCCGTCCAGGGCCACGGGAGTTGCCTGCGGGATGGGGCCACTCTTCAAAGACGCCAGAACCCGCACACAGCCCCAGGCAAGCGCCAACCCGCAAACCGCGCCCATGAAAGAGAGCAAGGTGCTTTCCGTCAACAACTGCCGGATAACGCGGACGCGGTCGGCCCCAAGCGCGCTGCGCAGCGCCATCTCGCGATGGCGGCCCGTAGCGCGAGCCAGGAATAGATTGGCCACATTGGCGCAGGCAATCAACAGGACGAGAGCCACGGCGCCCAGCAGGATCAGAAGCTCTATACGGGCACGTCGGGTCAGTTGTTCCTTTAGGGTGATCACCACGGCGCCAACATCCGAGTTCGAGTCGGGGTACTGCTTGGCAAGGCGCTGCGCAATGGTCTGCATTTCCGCCTGTGCTTCCGCTACCGAGACGCCGGGCTTCATCCGTCCGATTGCCCGATATTGGTGCATTCCCCGCCCACCGATGTTCTGCGGGCGCATATCCAAAGGAACCCAGACGTCGGGATCGTCGAGGAAATGAAACCAAGCAGGCAAAACGCCCACCACGGAGTACTTCTCGTTGTTGAGCTCCAGGCCTGTTCCCACGGCATCCTTGCTGCCGCCGAAATGCCGCTCCCAGAAGCCGTAGCTGAGAAGCACGACGTGATCCTGCCCGGCTTGATCTTCGCCCTTCTGGAAAGTCCGCCCCACGGCGGGTGCTACGCCGAGGAGTGAGAAGAAATTAGCTTGGACATTCGCGGCGGTGGCCCGCTCCGGCTCGCCGCTCCCACTGGCATTGAAGCTTGGCCTGTAGCAGTGCAAGCTGGTTTCTTCGAGCGACCGGGTTTGCGCCTGCCACTCCAGATAATCTGCACCCGTGAGTTCATAATGCCCTGACCCATATTCGCTTTCCCAGAGCTGCACGAGGCGATCAGGGTTCTGAAAAGGAAGCGGGCGCAACAGAACGGCATTAATGACGCTGAAAATGGCCGTGTTCGCGCCAATTCCAAGTGCCAGCGTCAGCGCCGCCACGACCGTGAAGCCGGGGTTCTTCGACAGCACGCGCACGCCGTAGCGAAGGTCTTGCCAGAGGGTTTCCATGGGTAACCTCCAATAACCAATAACGTTTTGCGATGGACGGGAGTTCACAGATACTTCTCTGTGCGGATTGGATGGCTGGCGATATATCCCTGTGGATTAAACTGTGGGGAGGGTCGACGGTGCCTGCTGCCATCGCTAACCTTCACGCCAACACGGTGTGCCGAGCCTGCCATCGCCAAGGAAAGCGAGCGCGGACCCCCGATTTTGGGGTCAGCGGTTCTTATTTAGGAATAGCCGCGAACCTCACCGACGGAGGTTTGCGCTATACCTGCTTATGTTGGATCCTTCGGTGGACTTCGCAGAGAGGTTAATGTTTCGTTTCCAAAGGTCCGATTAATCAGATGGGATTGGTGGGAAGCTATCAGTGCAGCAGAGCACCGGGGCAAGACCATCGAGCCACCTCGATGGCAAAGCGATGCGCCCCGAATGGGGTAGCTCGGGAAGTAATCAGGCGTGGCCGTACATCTTGACCAAAGCGAAGCGCTATACGTTATCCGCCGGGGGGGCGAGACTAACATCACTTCTGCAGCGGAGCTGAAGAAACTTCTGCTTGAGGCACTGGCGTCCGGAAGAGAGCTACGCGTGGATCTGGAAAGTGCAACCGAACTGGAGGTCACCGCTCTGCAATTGCTCTGGGCTGCCGAGCGCGAAGCCAGAAGATCAGGCTTGGGATTCACGCTTGCGGGGCCTGTGCCAGAAGAGATCTCCGTCGCTGTGGGTGATGCAGGTTTTAGGAATTTTCCGGTCCCGGTGGATCCAAAGTGAGTCAAGGCAATGGATGTGTTGTCAAAAGGGCAGCGGATTGACAAATACCAGCAAGCTTTCCAAGAAGAAGCCCGCAAGCTCCTCGTCGAATTGGAATCAGCACTTCCGGAGCTTAACAAGAATCCTGGCGACAAGGAACTTGTGGGACGGGCCTTCCGCGCCCTGCACACCATCCAGGTCTCAGGGGCCAGGTTCGGCTTTGACGAGCTGGCCGCGTTCACTCACAACTTCGAAATGGCCTTCGACGAAGTTCGCAGTGGACGACTCAAGGTCACCTCTGAGCTCATTAACATCTCCTTGGCGGCGCTCGGTCAGATCAAAACCATGCTGGAAGAGGCTGCCGGCCGGGGCGCCGCGAACCGCGGCCCCTCCGCCGGGATCTTGGCAAAGTTGCGCCATCTGACCGGGATGTCTGAAACTCACTCCCCCGAGGCGGCGCCGTCCCCGCCGTTGGCTCCTCCCGCGGTCACCTCCCAGGGCAGCGTGGCCCTTCTCGCGACCGCGATTGGGCAAATCGGCGAAGCCATCGTGATTACCGACACATCGGCCACGATTCAGTACGTCAACCCAGCCTTTACCAGGATAACCGGATACAGCGCCGAAGAAGTAGTCGGCCAGAACACGCGGCTCCTGAAGTCCGATCGTCAGGACCCCGCCTACTACCGGGGACTTTGGAAGGCGATCCTTGCGGGAGAGGTCTGGCAAGGCGAACTCATCAATCGGCGCAAGGATGGGACTCTCTACACCGAGGAAATGTCGATCACGCCGGTTCACGACCCAAGTGGCGCCATCACCAACTTTATCGCCATCAAGCAGGACGTGACAGAACGTCGCGCCAGCGAAGCCGCGTTGCATAGCAGCCAGAAGGGCTTGGGAGAAGCCGAGCATCTTGCCCCCCTGGGAAGCTGGGAGTTGGATGGACAGGCAAGCGAGTTTCGGGGGTCAGATGGTTTATTTCGCATTTTCGATTGGCCCCCTAGCGCGGCTGCCCTACCGCTCGGCAAGGTGATCGACGCCATTCACCCCACCGATCGTGAACGCGTCAACAAAACCCTGCAGGACGCCCTCGAGACCCATGAACCTTTTGACGTGGAGCATCGAGTGGTGCGCCGCGATGGGACAGTGCGTGTGGTCCGCAGTCGCGGCCAAACTGTCGCTGGCCTCACGCGCGGATCTGTCCGCCTGGTCGGCACGACTCTCGATATCACCGACAGCAAGCTCGCGCACGAAGAACTCCGGCAGAGCGAGGAGAAATTCCGGTCTCTTGTCGCCAACAGCCCCGGCGTCAAGTGGAGTTCCCTTGTTGACGGGCAGACCCACTACATCAGTCCCAATGTCGAGCAGGTCTTCGGGTTCACTTCCGAGGAGATGTGCGAAAAGGGTGCTGGACTTTGGTTCGGACGAATCCACCCGAGCGATTCCGGGCGCATCGTGGAGGCCTTTCAACAGCTTTTTGCGGAAGGCCGGCCAGTCGATGTGGAATACCAGGTGCAACGCAAGGACGGCCAGTGGATCTGGGTCCACGATCGGGCATACCGAACTTATGAAAGGGACGGTGTGCGCTACGCAGACGGCGTCTTTTCCGACATCACCGAACGCAAGGTGATGCAGGATTCGTTGCGGAAAAGCGAGGAACGATTTGCCTTGGCTTTGGAGGCGGCCAACGAGGGGCTGTGGGATTGGGACCTCACGACAGGACAAGCTTACTTCAGCCCCCGTTACTTCACGATGCTGGGCTATGCGGTCGGCGAACTTCCCTCCAGTTACGACACCTGGCTGCAGTTGCTGCATCCCGATGACCGGCCTGGTGTGGTGCCGGCCATCCAGGAGCATATCGAAAAGAAGCACGGAAGCTTCGAGGTCGAATTCCGTCTCCGGACCAAAACCGGGGAATGGCGCTGGATTCAAAGCCGAGGCAAGGTGGTAACGCGCGACGGCGAAGGAAGGCCCCAACGCCTCGTGGGTACCCATGCCGACATTACTGAGCGCAAGTCCGCCGAAGCAGAGCTGATTCTGGAGCACACCAAGCTCGAGATGGTTACCCAGAACGTGGGAGCAGGGCTGGCGATAATCTCCAAAGACTACCGCACGGTTTGGACCAACAAAGTAATGGGCGACCTCTACGGCGAAACCGTGGGAAGGAATTGTTTTCAGGCCTACAACGGCCGGCCTGCGGTGTGCCCGAATTGCGGTGTGCAGGAAATATTTGAATCGGGAAAGGAGCGGGTTGTCCACGAGCAATGGGGGGAGGATGCGAAGGGGAATCCCATCTGCGTCGAGATCGTGGCCACTCCCGTTCGCGACAAAGATGGAACCGTGGTGGCTGCCCTCGAGATGGTTACCCCGATTACGGAACGGAAGCGGGCGGAAAAGGAACTTCGGCTGACGCAATTCTCGGTGGAGCATGCCTCGGACGCTGTGTTCTGGATGGACTCACAAGCCCGTATCGTCTACGTCAACGAGGCGGCCTGCCTCTCTTTAGGACGTTCCCGCGAGGAGCTGCTTTCCCTGTCGATCCCGGATATAGATCCGCATTTCCCGAAAGAAGCTTGGGAGACGCACTGGGAGAAGCTCAAAACGCGCGGCTCGATTACCTTTGAAGCCCAGCACCAAACCAAACAGGGAAGGGTTTTCCCGGTAGAGATAACTACGAACTACCTGGAATTCGATGGGAAGGAATACGCCTTCGCCTTCAACCGCGACATCACCGAACGCAAACGGGCCGAGGACCAACTCCGAAAACTGTCCCTCGCGGTCGAGCAAAGTCCTGCCAGCGTGGTCATCACCGACGTCCAGGGTAAGATCGAATATGTCAATCGCAGATTCACTCAACTCACAGGCTATACGCGAGAAGAAGCTATCGGCCAGAACCCGCGCATTCTGAAGTCGGGGATGGTGCCTGCTGCGACCTACCGGGAGCTCTGGGGGATTATACTCTCGGGAAGCGAATGGCGCGGGGAGTTAGTTAACAGGAAGAAGAACGGAGACACCTATTGGGAATCCTCCTCCATCGTCCCCATAAGGGACTCCGGCGGCGCCATCACCCATTTCCTTGCCGTCAAGGAAGACATCACCGAACGCAAGCGAGTTGAGCAGGCCATTCGCGAGTCGCAGCGTTTCCTGCAATCAACCCTGGATGCCTTGTCATCGCATATCGCGATCCTGGACGAGAAGGGTGAGATTGTGGCCGTGAACGCTGCCTGGAATCGTTTCGCCGCGGCCAACGGTGGGAACCCGGATGCCTGCGGAGTGGGCAGCAACTACCTGGAAGTATGCAGAAGGGCTTCCCCCAGTAGTGCCGAGGCGAACCCCGCTGCCGAAGGAATCCGGCAGGCGATTGCCGGGACGCTGGACGAGTTCAGTCTCGAGTACTCATGCCACAGCCCGGAGCAGAGGCGTTGGTTTGTGATGAGGGTCACACGTTTTGCGGATCATGGCCCCGGCCGCGTCGTGCTCGCTCACGAAAATATCACCAACCGCAAACTCGCCGAGGAATCTGTAAGAGAGTCAGAAGGGCGCTATCGCCTCCTGTTCGAACGCAACCTCGCCGGGGTCTTTCGGTACACAGCAGAAGGCAGTGTACTTGATGCCAACGACGCTTACGCGCGCATTCTGGGTTATCCCTCTGGCGGAGGACTCGCAGGTATTCGCAGGTCAGATCTGTTTTTCGACCCCGGCGATGCCGAACGCTCCTGGACGCGGTTGCGGGAAAAGAAAGCGCTCACCAATTTTGAGGTGTGCCTGCTGCGAAAAGACGGCAGCGCCGTGTGGGTCCTTGAAAACGTCAGTTGGTTTGAGAGCGGAGCCGGGACCGCGCCCCTGGTGGAGGGCACATGCATCGATATCAGCGAGCGCAAGCACGCCGAGGAGGAAATGCGCAAGGCCAAGGAAGCCGCAGAAGCCGCCAATCGGGCGAAGAGCCAGTTTTTGGCCAATATGAGCCACGAAATCCGCACTCCGATGAATGGCGTGATCGGAGTGACCGGTTTGCTTTTGGATACGGAACTGACGCCGGAGCAGCGGCAGTATGCCGAAATCGTGCGCACCAGTGGGGAGGCGCTACTGGCTGTGATTAACGACATTCTGGATTTCTCCAAGATCGAGGCACGGAAGTTGAAGCTGGAGCTAACCGACTTCGATCTGCACACGGTGCTGGATTTTGCTACCTCAGCGCTGGCGATCAAGGCGTCCGAAAAGGGGCTTGAACTGACCTGCGAGCTGGAGCCCGGAACTCCCTGCCTGCTGCGGGGCGACCCCGGACGAGTCCGCCAGGTGCTTGTAAACCTGCTGGGAAACGCCGTGAAGTTCACGCCTCAGGGTGAGGTCGCCATCTGGGTGCGACTTGAGGCGGAGGACGAACGCAGGGCTACCGTGCGTTTCACGGTAAGCGATACAGGCATTGGCTTTCGGCAGGACCGAGCCTCCGAACTCTTCGCGCCGTTCATGCAGGCGGACGGTTCCACCACGCGTCGATACGGCGGCACAGGGCTGGGTCTGACAATTTCCAAGCAACTGGTCGAGATGATGGGTGGCCGAATCGGTGTCGAGAGCGAAGAGGGCAAGGGATCGACGTTTTGGTTTACGGCCGTCTTTGAGAAGCAACCGCGACGGGGCGCGCCGGTAACCGACGTGCAGCCCAGTCTGCGAGACGCGAAGGTGCTGGTGGTGGACGATAACGCCACGAACCGGTCGCTGGTATGCAGACTCCTGCACTCCTGGGGTTGCCGCCCGGAAGAGTCTGCGGATGGAAACTCCGCCCTGACGATTCTACGCCAAGCCGCTCAGGGGGTTGACCCTTTTCGGATTGCGTTACTGGATATGAGCCTGCCAGGCATGGACGGAGAGGAATTGGGGCGGCGGATCGCGGCCGATCCTCAAATGAAGCATACGGCGCTCGTGTTGATGACTGGCTTCGGCCGGCAGGGCGACTCGGCACGCCTGCAAGCGCTGGGGTTCGCGGGACACGTTTCCAAGCCGATTTGGGAGCGCACTCTGAGAGAAGCCTTGCTCGCCCTGGGCGCGGAGGGAAGAGGGGACACGCCGTCCGCCGCAGCGGCCCACCCGCAGCCCAGCGTCGCTCAAGGGAATAGCCGTGCACGCATCCTGGTGGCCGAGGATAACTTGATCAACCAGCAGGTGGCCCTGGCGATGTTGAAAAAACTCGGCTATCGCGCCGATCTGGTCGCGAATGGCGCGGAGGCCGTCCAAGCGCTCCGCGAGGCTGACTACGACGTGGTCCTGATGGACTGTGAGATGCCCGAGATGGATGGCTACGAGGCGACGCGCCGCATTCGGAAGCGCCCGACAGGGACGCGCAACCCTCACATTCCTATCATTGCCCTCACCGCTGGTGCGATGAGCGGAGACCGGGACAAATGCGTTCGGGCGGGAATGAGCGACTACCTTGCCAAGCCGATCGAGCCGCGACAACTGGCTGACGTTTTGGAGAAATGGCTGATGCCGGCCGCCCGCGGCGGCGAGGTGAAGCCTGCAGCCAACCCTTCACCCGCAAAAACAGAAGCTGTTTTCAAGCAAGAGGATCTGCTGGCTCGTCTCATGGGCGACCAAGCCCTTGCCAGCAGGGTCATGGCTAGGTTCTTGAACGACGTCCCGCGGCAGTTGTGCACCCTGAAGAACAGGCTGGATGCAGGCGATGCCTACGGGGCCCGGCTGCTGGCGCATACCCTCAAGGGAGCGGCGGTCACGGTGTCGGCTGAGGCCCTGGGAGCGCTCTGCTTCGAAGCGCAGGAAGCGGCGGCAGCAGGGGAGTTGAGCCGCGCGTTGGCCCTGCTGCCCCGGCTGGAGGAACAATTCGAACTGCTCAAGGCGACTTTGAAGCAGTCAGGATGGGTGTAACCGGGCGTCAGGAGGGACTCACCGAGAGGCGCACGCTTATCGTCGAAGATGAATTCACTGGCCGGCTTCTGCTGCAGTTGCATCTCTCCCCATACGGCGAATGCCACATCGCTTGGCCTTCACGGGCGGAAGTGCCCAAAGCTTATGGGGTGCGGAAGACTCCGGCCGGCTGGGAACAGGCCTTTCCTGGAACTCGCACCGCCATGAAATCTGCAGCCCGCGCCCGCACAGCAACTCCCTCCACCCTTTGATGTCCCTGCAAATTAGCCGCCCATTGCGGTCGATCGAGTTTTTGGCAGGGCTACAACGCTTTCGTCCCGATTCGGTTCCCCAGTCAGCACTCAGGTGCTCCTACCTACTGCGGCAGGCTCGTATCGTTAGTGCCACTTCTTAGCGTTGGCTGCGAAGGTCGCCATCTTGACGACATGGGGATCGCCTGATGCTTTCCCCTTTGCAATGTCGGCTGCCGTGATCGGAGAGTCCGGCTTCTTTCCCAACCACTTGTGGAAGGCGCCCTTTCGGATATGGAACGGCGCGCGGGACGTCGAGTTACGCTGCGTTGCGGGCATTCGTTAGTCTCCTCGGCGACTTGCCGTCATTCTTGGACCATCAAGCTAAGTCCCAACCCGAGTTATGACAGCGCACTAACATGAAGCCTGCTCCCTAATGCACAGTGCCGGAGGAGAATCCGCGCTGCGGTGCGCGCCAGCGTGGATAAGGTTGGATGGCATCCCTTTCGGCACACCTTCTCTTCGATTCTGCACAACGCGGGGACCAAAATGGCCGTCCAGAAAGAACTGCTACGGCAAGCGGGCATTTCCACCACCTTGAACTTGTACGCCCAGGCGGAAAGCGCGGCAAAGCGCGAAGCAGTCCATCAAGTGGCGAGGGGGCTTTTGAATACGTGAAGATAGCGAAATTGTACGGGGTTGCACCCGTCGAATTCGACGGTTCCTGCTAACTTATTGAAAACATGGCAGGGGTGGAGGGACTCGAACCCCCGACCCTCGGATTAGAAAACAGTGGTCTGGCTATGCAGTACAATCTAACTTATTGAATCTAAAGAGTCGCCGAGTCCAACAAACCGGTCAGATTGTCCTGTTTTAGGCCCTATTTGCGGTTAAAGTAGCCGATAAAGTAGCCGAAAAAGATCAACGGATTTTGCCTGATCTTCGTGCCCCCGGAAGTGGTGGCGTGCTGATCAGCAGTCGCACAAGAAGCAGTCTTTTCCTATCCCGCCTCAGTCCCCTCATTTCACCCTACCGCTCTAGCTTGTAATGCAGAGGTCTGAATCTGCCAGTAAGATGCGAATGGTTCAGTCACCACCACCTGCCTGCGAGCATAAACTATCCTGCACACACCTAAGTTAAGCGCGTCCCCGCGCGAGACCAATCAGTTAGCCAAAATCTGACCAAATCCTCCTTTCACTCCCGAAACCTAATCCTCCCTGGCAGAGGGAAGGGGTAAGTGTGCATCGCGCGAGACCGGAATGGTCAAAGTGGATGGGCACCAGGTGGATACCCGCCTCTCCTTGACTCGCGGGTTGAGTGGCAGTCTTATCGAGATAGTTGCTATCGCGAGTCGCCTAATGATCTCGTTTTAACTATCAATGAAGGTAAACATTCCCGATTTGGATCGCCTATCATTTGAGGTTGAATGTCCATTGAGCCGACTTCACACGTGGGTTTGTGAGGGAATCTGGCGTAGGGCCCGGTGTGTTTCTCTTTCCAATGATCGTCGCGGCTTCGCGTCCAGTTCTGGAGCCAGTAAAGCGGATCGGCACCGCACTTGTCATTTAATTTCAGATTTTGACTCAGTTCCTTCGCTAACGGTCGAATAGGCAGATCTTCAGATCTCACAGTTGATGGTGCCGGGGGAGTGTCGGCGTGTAGGGAACCTTCAACAGATGAATCAAGAAAGGAGTGGAAGTCATGTCAGCAGCATCGGGCTCTAGGACAACGGCTACGCACTCTCGCTTCTCTCGTTTCCTCGCCATCGTTTGTCCTTGTGCGGAGAACGCAGCCCGAGGCGCAAAACCCTGCAGTCTCCTAATCGAGATCGCTGTTGCTGCCAACAGACGTCATCACTGACCTGTCCGCTTGCCGGAAACTGAGGTCAGGTAGGTGCCCAAGACGTCCATCGGAATCTGGGGCGTAAGAATGTCCAGCAGACTGCTCCAGGAAGATGGGATCAGAGCGGTAGCTTTTGAGACATCGCCTTATCATCAGGAACGCCTGAGCGGCACTGGCCAGAAGGTTATCAGCCGGAGGATGAAATACGTGGTCATCTCCGATGCCCAGGCTGCTGAAGGGTATGGCGCAGCGGACGCTCCACAGCATGCCCAAAAACCCCTACGTATTCTGTGACCAGTTAAGGTTGCACTTCAATCTTAATAAAGATAGACTGGCTATCGCTCAGCCTCCAATCCTCTTGATCTCTGCCCTCGGGAGCGTGCATGGCAACGACCATCCTTGTCGTTGACGATGAACTAGCAAACCAAGAGCTCATGATAGAGCTCTTGCAGCCGCAGGGATATAAAATCCTAACAGCCGCTGACGGTCAGGCAGCCCTGGAGGAGTTCGCGCGCAATCAACCCGACCTAGTGCTTCTCGACATTATGATGCCCAGAGTGGACGGCGTGGAAGTTTGTCGACGACTCAAGAAAGATCCAGAATCTCGCCTGACGCCCATCGTCTTAGTTACGGCTCTTTCCGCTAAAGAGGACCGGGTGCGGGGTATCGAAGCCGGTGCTGACGACCTTCTTACCAAACCGGTAGATCGCATTGAACTGCTAGCCCGCGTTCGCTCCTTGCTCAATCTTAAGGCCTACACCGACGAACTGGAACGCGCCGAATCAGTCCTTTTTGCGCTAGCGCGGAGCATCGAAGGCAGAGACCCATACACGGGGGGGCATTGCGAGCGCTTAGCGGACTACTCGGAGCGCCTAGGTCGGCGCCTCGGGCTACCTGAAGAGCAGATCAGAGCCCTGCGACAAGGGGGAACTGTTCACGACATCGGAAAGGTGGCCGTGCCGGATGCAATTCTTCTGAAGCCGGGCAAGTTGACGCCCGAAGAGTGGAAGACTATGCGCCAACATCCCGTGATCGGTGAACGCATCTGCGCACCCCTAAAATCTTTCCGACTCGTTCTCCCCATCATTCGCCACCATCATGAAAAGCTCGACGGATCCGGCTATCCCAACGGACTCAAAGGAGATCAAATCCCGCTTACGGCCCGCATTATGACCATTGTGGACGTTTACGACGCTATCGGGACCGAGCGCCCTTACCATGGCGCTTCGTCCAAGGAAGAAGCCCTGGAAATAATGGGGCAAGGGGTCCAGAAGGGCTGGTGGGACCCTCATATCTTCTCTGAGTTTCGTAACCTACTCACCACTAATGGTGGCAAGTCACCGACCGGTGGGAACTAGCGATGCCATATATGGAAGACTAAGTCTAAGAAAGCTGCCAAATCCATATCGCCGGTCGAATGGGGTTCGCCCTCGCGCAAAAAAGGAGAACCCATCCCTTGGGTGAGAGCGCTGAATACGTTGCGACGACTCGGTCGCCACCCCCTCTCAGTCCGGTGACTTCCCCGTGTGTTAGGCTCTCACCCTTGGTGTTTGTAGATCGCAAGTAAGTGCATTGCTCGCACGCCTGTGATGTAGGTAATGCGGGAGGATGACCTGACGCATTCCGACATGGCAACTGTGGGTTTATATGCCCCCTGGTCAATTGCGCTTTCGGTCCCAATTGCGATGATCGCCTCATACGCCGCACTTGACCTTGCCGAGCGCAGGCGGCAGAGACAGCTACCGTGCGATCCAACTCGACGGCAAATACCGAACTCTCATCGGGACGGAACATGGTCCCATCGTGGCGACAAAACCAGTCAAAGGCGGCGGTCTTGCTCTTCGCTTGCTCGCCAAGCTTGCGGGTGGAGGTGGTCTAGCGCGGACGGAGTTTTTTTGCAGGCAAGTGCCCTGTGGTGCGGTTGCGGCCCCGGTCTGTGTCGGATGACAGGAGAGCACCTCGTGACGCATCCCCGAGGATTCAGAATGTAATGCCGCTTGGATTTTCCCGACCCGGATGAGGGGTAGGAGCAAGTTATGCCAGCAAGGACATCTTGGGAAAAAGGAGGCAAGTTAGCGGCTTATGTGACGTTTTCGCCGCGCTACTCCCCTTGGGTGAAGGTCTTGCGAGGCCTCTTGTTAGTTTTTCTATTGACAGGTTTAGATCCAGTGCGCGCGCTGCCCCAGGACAAGCAAGCCCCCACAGATTTGTTCGACGCGGGATTGGAAGACCTGCTGAAGGTCGACGTCGATTCGGTGTACGCGGCCTCGGGGTACAAGCAAAAGGTTACGGAGGCGCCGGCTTCGATAACGATCATCACCGCCGATGACATCCGGAAGTATGGTTACCGCACCCTGGCGGACATCCTTAGCAATGTGCCTGGCTTTTATGTGACTTATGACCGCAACTATAGCTACCTGGGAATCCGCGGTTTTGGCCGCCCGGGAGATTATAACACCCGCATCTTACTGCTGGTGGACGGCCATCGGTTGAACGACAGCGTCTACGACCAAGCCCTCATCGGAACCGAGTTTCCGATTGATGTTGATCTGATCGAGCGGGTGGAAGTTATTCGCGGCCCGAACTCCTCCCTGTATGTGGCCAGCTCATTCCTAGGGGTTATCAACGTCGTCACCAAGCGAGCCCGCAACGCAAGAAACCTGACCGCGTCGGCCGAGTTGGCCAGCTACGGTACGTTCAAGACTCGAGTAACTTATAGCAACCGATTCCAGAATGGTTTGGAAATGTTGCTCTCGGGGTCCTTTTATGACAGCCGGGGCCACGAGCGTCTGTATTTTCCAGAGTTTGACAGTCCCGCTACGAACCATGGCATAGCGGAAGACTGCGACCGGGATCAATATCGCCAAGTGTTCGCAAATCTCGCCTACCACGGGTTCGCGCTGCAAGGGGCCTACGGATGGAGAGACAAAACCATTCCCACAGCCTCCTTTAGCACCATTTTCAATGATCCCGGGGAGCGCACGATCGATGCTCCAGGATACCTTGACCTCAAGTACGAACATAAGTTCGGCAGTGACTGGGGTTACAGGGCCCGTATTTACTATGACCACTACATCTATAACGGCAGCTACCCTTATGATGCTTCACCGTCGGGCGGACCTTCCCGGGTCATGAACAAAGACCTCGGCACGGGGCAACGGTGGGGAACAGAGCTCGATGTTTCGAAAAAGCTCTGGTATAACCAAACGCTCATCGGCGGGCTGGAATACCGCGATAACTTCCAGCAGGATCAGGAGAACTATGACCTCCAGCCATACTTTCTGTACTTGAACGACAGAAGGTCTTCCAATGTCTCGGCCGCCTTCGTCCAGGACTCGGTCCCCATTCGGAGCAATCTTGTTCTCGACCTGGGGTTGCGCTATGACCATTACTCGACGTTCGGCGGCACCACCAATCCGCGCGCAGCCCTAATCTACAGTCCCTTCGAGAAGACGACGCTCAAATTCCTCTACGGCCAGGCATTTCGTGCTCCCACTGCCTACGAATTGTACGTGTACGGTGGTGGCAGTGAGCCTAACCCGCACCTGAAGCCCGAAACTGTTAAGACCACCGAGTTGGTCCTGGAGCAGTCCCTTCAGCACAATTTCCGCCTGACCGCCTCCGGATACTTCTATCCTATCCGCGGACTGATCAGCCAGGGGGAGGACCCCACCACGGGGTTAATTGTTTACCGCAACAGCGACCACATCAACATGCAAGGGCTTGAATTGGCGCTCAATGAGAAGCTGCCTTCCGGGCTGGAAGCTGGCGGCAGCTTCAGCTATCAAGATGCCAAGAATGTGAGCACCGGGAGTCCTCTCACCAACTCCCCGCACGAATTAGCTCAAGCTCACCTGAGCGTGCCACTTTTCCGTAGACAGCTCTTTGCCAGTATGAACGTTCAGTGCGTCAGCAAAAGACGAACCCTCGCAGGAAACTATGCCGGAGCTTACGTTGTGCCCAATCTCACACTCTTCAGCCAGAAGGCCTTGAAGGGGTGGGAGGTCTCGGCAAGCATCTACAACATTTTTGACGAAGAATATGGCGACCCAGGCTCGCAGGAACACCGGCAGGACATTATCTTTCAGGACGGGCGAAGCTTCCGAATCAGAGTCGGATACCGATTTTAGTGCCACATGACGAATATCCGCAGGCAGAAACGTAACGACGTGGGATCAAGCTGGGGTTGGCGCTTCATGGCCAGGGCTGGGTCGCGCCGAATCCGGCAAGCTTCCCTCTTCTTCATCGCTTGCGGGCTCTTCTTCAATGCTGCCCCGGAGGTTCTCTCGCAGAATGAAGAGAGGATGGAATACCCGGTCAAACTCGCCTTCCTATACAACTTCACTAAGTTTGTTGAATGGCCGCCCGACTCATACCGCGATGCGAGCACGCCCCTGAGGATATGCGTCGCGGGGAATGACCCCTTCAGTGATGACCTTGAACGGGAGTTACAATCCCGAACGGTCGGGGGACGACGGGTCGAGATTAAGACGCTGAAATCGAGCGACACCCCGAAGGGTTGCCACCTCGTTTTTGTCCCTGCCACGGAGAAAAAACGGACCGCAGGGATTGTGGCCGGCCTGAACGGTGTAAGCGCACTGACCGTCGGCGAATCCGCGGGGTTCACAGGGCTGGGCGGCATGATCAACTTCACTGTGGAAGACAACAAAGTGCGCTTCGAGGTGAACGTCGACGCCGCAGAACGTGCCAGATTGAAAATCAGCTCAAAGCTTCTCATTTTGGCGCGAATCGTCAAAGAGCAAGGTCATGGAGGGAAAAGCTGAAGTGACCGCCTATCGAGATCTATCCATTAAGCGAAAGCTGCAAGTGATCATACTTCTGACTGCGGGCGCTGCTCTGGCGCTGGCCTCAACTGTATTCGTCAGTTACGACCTCTTCACCTCCCGGCAGTCCCTGGCTCGCGACCTCTCCACGCTTGCCCAAATTATTGGCTCCAACAGCACCGCTGCCCTCGCTTTTAACGATCGCAATGCAGCCAAAGATGTTCTGACCGCATTGAGCGCCATGCCTCACATCGTCTCCGCGTGCATTTATGGCAAAGACGGAAAAGTCTTCGTCCAATACCGGAGAGGCGGAGCAGGGAAAGATATTTCCGCCCCGCAACTGGAAAAAGAGGGCGCGCATTTCGGGCCCAATCGCCTGGAGTTATTCTACGGGATCATCCTGGACGGCGAGAGAATCGGAACGGTTTACATCCATTCCGATCTGGGCGCCATCTATTCCCGCGTGAAGCTGGACTTTGGGCTCATTGCACTCGTCATGCTGGCTTCATTGGGTGCCGCTCACGCGCTCGCTTCGAAACTGCAACGAGTGATATCCGGCCCCATCCTGCATCTCGCCGAGACCGCTCATATGGTGTCAGTGGAAAAGAATTATTCCGTGCGCGCGGTCAAACAAAACCAGGATGAGCTGGGCCTGCTCATTGAAGGCTTTAATGAGATGTTGTCTCAAATCCAACATCGCGATGAGAAGTTGGAACGGCATCGAGAACACCTCGAAGAGGAGGTGGCCGCGCGCACGTCGGAACTCATCCATGCGAATGCGAATTTGACCGTAGCCAACGAAGCCCTTCTGTCGGAGATCGCTGAGCGCAAACGGACTGAAGACAAATTACGCGAGAGCGAAGAACAGTTTCGCCTGATCACCGAAAACGTTGCTGACCTTATCGCCGTCCTCGACTTGGAGGGACGGCGGGTGTACAACAGCCCGTCGTACAAAGCGGTATTGGGTGATCCTACAAAGCTTGAAGGGACTGTTTCGTTCAATGAAATCCATCCCGACGACCGGGAAAAGATAAAAACAATTTTTCAAGAAACGATTCAGACCGGTATAGGGCAAATCGCCGAGTATCGGTTCTTGCTCAAGAACGGAAGTATCCGTTACATGGAGTCGCAGGGGAGTGTGATACGGGATGCAGAAGGAAAACCGACAAAGGTGGTTGTCGTTTCCCGGGACGTTACGCGTCGCACTCGCGTGGAGAATATGCTGAGGGAGAACGAGAGCCGCTTTCGGCTTTTCGTACAAGCGACGAATGATGCCGTCTGGGATTGGGATTTATTGACGAATCTTTTCTGGTGGAATGAGGGAGTTACAACTCTATTCGGTTATGACCGGGATGAGGTGGGACCCGACGCCACTTGGTGGACCGAACACATCCACCTCAAAGATCAGGAATGCGTCATGTCCGGAATCTATAAGCAGATCGACGGCGACGGGAAGTCGTGGTCAGATGAATACCGCTTTCGTCGCAAAGACGGCTCCTACGCCTACATCCTTGACCGGGGTTATATCATCCGCGACGACGGCGGAAAGCCGCTTCGGATAATCGGCGCGAAGATGGACGTCTCGGAGCAAAAGAGAGCGCAACAGGAGATTACAAAACTCAATGAAAGTTTAGAGCAGCGCGTGGCCGAGCGCACCGCCCAGCTCGCCGCGGTCAACGAAACGCTCGAACAACGCAACCGCGAAGTGGAGCGGATGACGCGGTTGAAGAGCCAGTTCCTGGCCAGCATGAGTCACGAGCTTCGGACGCCCCTTAATGCCATCATCGGTTTCGCTGATTTACTTCAAGACGGGACGAGCGGCGCGCTCAACGAAAAACAGAAGAAATTCGTAAAGCACGTTCAGCAAGCCGGAAGACATCTTTTGGACCTCATCAACGACATCCTGGACCTCTCAAAGATTGAGGCCGGGCAGCTCAACTTTCAACCGGAGAGTTTTTCAGCCGAGGGGGCGTTACCGGAAGTGCTCTCGGTCATTAAGCCCCTCGCCATGAAGAAACATATTGACGTGCGCACTGAATTGGAACCCGGCCTGAATCTTTATGCCGATCGAGTACGCTTCAAGCAGATCATCTACAACCTTCTGAGTAACGCCATCAAATTTACGCCAGAGGGTGGCCAAGTGAATGTTGAATCTGTTAAGATAGAAAAGTTCGTCCGGTTTTCAGTTACCGACACGGGTGTGGGGATTCGGCCCGAAGACCGCGCAGCCATCTTTGAAGAATTCCGGCAAGTAGGCCAGACTACCAGCGGCGTCACGGAGGGAACGGGCCTGGGGCTGGCCATTTGCAAGCGACTGGTGGAGCAACAGGAAGGAACAATTTGGGTTGAGAGTGAGATTGGGAAAGGCAGCCGATTTAGCTTCACCCTGCCGGAGGGACATCCGAAGCCAAAATTCAGCGACGCAGCCTCGGGGGTTGTTCCAATTCGTTCAGTCCGTGCGCAGCCTCTTATTTTGGTCGTGGACGATGAACCTGTATCTCGCGAACTATTGGCCAGTCACCTAGTCGGCGAGAATTTTCAGACGGAGATCGCAAGCTCAGGCGATGAAGCCTTAGCCAAAGCACTCCAACTTCAGCCGGATGTCATAACCCTGGACATGATAATGCCAGGTAAGGGCGGCTGGATGGTCCTTTCAGAATTGAAAGCCAACCCGACGACAGCCCGCATTCCGGTCGTCGTCGTTTCAATAGTGGACGACAAGACCGGGGTTCTTGCCATGGGCGCGGCTGAGTGCCTGGTGAAGCCGGTGTCCAAAGAAGTTCTGTTGAAGGCTCTGCGCGGGCAATTGCCGGGCTCCAAAACCAGTCCCCCTGAGATTCTGGTGGCCGAAGACGACCCTGCTGTTTTGAGGGTGATCAGCGAGGTGCTCAGTGCGGCGGGCTATGCTCCGCTTTTGGCGCGCAACGGACAAGAAGCCCACGATATCCTCTGGCGCATTCGCGTGGATGCAATTGTGCTCGACCTGTTGATGCCTGAAATGAGCGGCTTTGAGCTGCTCCGCCGTGTTAAAGAGAATCCCCGGTTGCGCGAGATTCCCATCTTTGTTCTGACGGGTAAAGGATTGACGGACGCGGAGGCTGAGTTTCTCCAGCGAGAGACCCGCGGCTGCTTCCAGAAAGGTACTCGATGGGGCCCAGAGCTTGTCACGCAGCTCGGCCTGGTACTCCACGGGAAGTCTCTCCGGTCATGAAGAAAATCCTGGTTGCAGAAGACAATCCGGCCAGTAGTGAACTGATAAGGGAAGTTTTGTCCGGGCGAGGCTACGAGATAATCGAAGCGTGCGATGGACGGCAAGCCCTGCAGAAGATCGAAGAAACAGAACCTGACTTGGTTCTTCTCGACATCCAACTGCCGATTCTGGATGGCTTCGCCGTTTTGTTTCAGCTCCGCCAAAATCCCCGATTCGCCAACCTTCGTGTCGTGGCCGTCACCGCGAATGTGATGAAGGAAGATCGCGAAAAAGGTCTGAAGGCCGGCTTCGATGCCTACATCGGCAAGCCAATCGATGCTGCTGCGCTCAGGCTGCAAGTCGAGCAGCTCTTGCTGAAGGGATCATAATCCCTAAGGAACTGAAACGGAATACCTTATGTCGATGAAACTCATGGTTGTTGATGATGATCCGGCAGCCTTGGAATTGGTCAAAGCTCTGGTCGAGCCCCTTGGGTACGAAGTCTTGGCCCTGGCAGATAGCCGGCAGGCAGCCGAACGCGTGAATGAGCAGAAATTTGACGGCATTTTCGTCGATGTGCAAATGCCCAACATGGATGGCTTCGAATTGACAAAACTCATCCGAGCCTCGCGGTCGAACAGCGGGGTTCCCATTGTGATGATTACCGCGTTCGAAGACGTCGAAACGATGCGCCAAGGGTTTAAGGCAGGAGTTACCTTCTTCCTCACCAAGCCTTTCAACCCAGAGAAGCTGCGCGGCCTTCTCCTCGCCATGCGCAGCACCATTTTGAGAGGGAGAACGCGTTACGCTCGGCTGCCGTTTTGCACGACGGTGACCTGCCGCTGGGGGAACGAGCAGTCCCAATTGGGTAGCCTCAACATCAGTGAGTGCGGAATGCTGCTTGAATCGTCGAGCGGGCTGGAGTCGGGTCAGGAAATCAACCTAGACTTTACGTTCTCGCCGGGCCAGGAGCATCTAAGCTTGCCCGCAAAGATTGTTCACAAAGAACCGCCGAACCTCATTGGGGTCCAATTCCACGACCTGACTTCCGAAGATCGGGACACGATTCGGCAGTATATCAGCCGCGGTCTCAAAGAGTAGATTTCAGGCTTGTAAGGTCTAGACGGTAGAGGGACAGCGGCGGCGGTGATTCTCGATCGCGGGCACGCGATACGGAAAGGAAGTTGCAGGTTCTTCGAGAGATCTGGAAAAGCCGCAACCTTCAAGGGCGAATGTTTCGCTACAGAACAAATTTTCAGTCAGCCCTCGAGGTCGAAACCTACTTCACGTAGCAGACCCCGTAAAGTCGCCCCACAGAAGCTTCCAAAGTCCAGATGATTTTCGCTTTCGTTTCCACGGGAACCTGCCGGTCGACGAACGGCAGGGTGATATAAACTTCGTCATTCACGTGATACCTCTGGTTACTCAAAAAGCCCAGTCCGGCTTTGGAAACGTCGCGGGTCTGCGCGATTTCGGACACGCCCCAGACGGTCCGAACCCGGATGCGCATGGTCAACTTAAGGCGCTTGGTCTTTCGTCGCTCGCCGTCGACTACAACATTTTTGGCGCTTGAGGCGATCACCTCCGCCGTCAGTACCTGGGTGCTGGGCCTCCAACGCGTGGTCTCACCGCAGCGCTCGCAATGGCGGGTGATCAGGCCCGATGAGAGCAGGACTTCATACTCGATTGAGGACAGCGCGCCGTGCGCCGCCGTTTTGCAAGCCGCGCATTCAATCAAAACTTTGGGTTCAATTCCCTCCGCAGGGGCGATGAATTTTATCCCCCAGATTTCGCTGGCGGAATTTAGAGCCTCCACGCCCCATTCTTGCCGGCCGCCAAAAACTTGTTGAAACCCTCCCACGACGCGGAACTCTTCCTCGATCTGGTTTGCCAAATTCTTAATCAGCACGACGTCATCGGGCAGCAGGGCGTGGGTCAGACTGATGCGAGCGCCATGCTGGTTGAAACTGATCGTTTCAGTTTCCTCAGCGAACGAGACGCCTGAGGCGTTATTTCCAATGACACGAATGCGGACCGGGCCTAGGATTCGATCACTTCGGCGCCGCGTAGCCGCATTCGTTAAGTTCTCACTTTCCATCACTTGGCGTCAGCTTCTTGAGGCTCAGATTCCGTTCAACGCTTCTTGGGGCTTGGCACGGCGAACGCCTTATTGACGAAGGCGCCATCCGACCCTGGTTGGCTTAGTTCCCGGCTGCCAGGCCACAAAGCAATCGGAATACTACAATGGCCCCATATACCCGTCAAGGTCGGCAATCGTCTTGACTCACAGGGGGAGACGATCTACCCAAAAATATCCATAAGAACTTCAAGCTAATGTGTGTCACGCGATGTAATGACTCGCATGGTAAGAAGAGAAGGGGCGCCGCCTAACCACAGAAATCCAGGTAACTTGAGAACCGGGACCTTGTGGCCCCGGGGCCAAGAATCGCTGTCAAGAAGAAATCGGTTGCCCTATCGAACGGCCGGAAGTACGACAAGGCATTGGAGGAGAACTTGTGCGCGACAGATTCAACGGGGAAGCCATGGAACTCAATAAACACCAGAAACTTGTCTTGGCCATCGCCGCCGTACTCGCCTTTGGAATCTGGCTGTTTCCCCATTGGAGACTTCACATCTATTTCGGCGCAAATCGGACACCACCAACACACAATTAGAGCACTACCGAGCCGTTGGCTCCCCCCAGTTAGCCTGATCTAATCCAACCTCATGCGCTTACCGTAACTTATGGACGCGCTATATCAAGAAGCGCTGCGGTCAGACGCGGCTCCGCGATTATCGTACAGTCGACGGAGAGCACCTGCTGATTGAAATCGCGCGACAGAAAGACCTCGCAAGAAATACGCTTTAGCACATTAAGAATTTCTTGAGCGGCATATTCAAACACGTCAAACGGCTTGGATGCATCAGCGGGGTAAACCCCATGCAGGACGTTTCTATCCCAAAATCCCGGCCCGCAGGCCAAACCTATGCGTACTCGTTAGAGGAAATCACCAGGATGATCTCGATCCTGCCTCAGCCCGCAGCAACCGTGGTGGTGACCGCCGCTTTCACGGGTATGAGGAGGGGGGAGATTCGAGGTTTCCTCTGGGAGAATTACGCGCTACTTGTTTGGGATCTGGCGGATAATATCCTTTCAGTCGGCGGTGGCTGTGTGGTTACAAGGGACGGGGAAGCGGCTAGCACTGAACCTCGATCAGCAGCACGCCAGTGAAACTCCGCTCCATGTCCGAGGGTCAGCAAGACGTTACGCGAACATACTTTATGAAGGCGCTGATGGGGCGCGCTGGCGGCAGAGCTGGAGCCCTGCGCTTTCGTTACCAGAAGAGCTTGTTCCCCTCGTTAAGAGCGTGCCCAAATCGGCCCAAGGATTTCCCGAATCTTCTGTCGTAGCGTGGTGGGCGAAGATGGTTTTTGGACAGAGCCGAAGTCCGGGCCGCGCCCTTCTCCAGGACCTGCAAGAGTATGGATTGCGCCGCTGCGTTCAGTTCTCCGACCTCATCCAGGAAGACCGTTCCGCCACTGGCCCAGTCCACGGCAGAAGCCTCGCTGCGCTGGTCTGACAGTTGGTTGTCCACCACAGAGTCAGCCAAGACTCCGCATTTAAAAACGGTAAAGCGCTGGTTCTTGGCGGAACTGAGGTTATGCAGAGCCCGGGCCACAATCTCCTTTCCGCTTCCCGGCTCACCCGTAATGAGCGCTGTGCGGAAGTGCGGGGCCACCCGTCGAATCAGGTCGAAGACCTCCAGCATGAGTGGGCTGTGGCCGATGATGCCCTCCAGGTTGGACACATCAGCAAGTTCTCGCTCCAGGGCGCGGGTTCGCTCCTCCTGGGTGCACACACCAGCAGCGCATGGTTGGCCGCGGCAAGCCTGACCGTGGCCACGGCGCTCGTCCTTGCGACAGAATGCCCGTACTGGGCCTCCATGACCACAATCTCGGGCCCGCANNGGAACCGGGGGCGGGGTCATGAACTTTGGAAGCAATCTGGACGGGCTGATCTCTCCCGTCATCACACCTTGGCTGGCAGCACGATTGGGTTGGGAAACTGCACTCGTCTTAGCTGCCGCGCTGGCCGTCGTGGGAGCGCTGCTGTGGTTTGGCATCACGATCGACCCAGTTAAGGCAAAACCTGGAACCTCCGAATGACTTCCACTTGGCCGAGATTCCGCGTAGTGTCTGACCCTCCAATGCCACGCCGGCGTGGGGGCAGCGCGTCCTGGACGGAGGTCTGGCGAGGACTGAGCCACATAAACCGCTGAAACAGACTGGACACAATTCGCCAAGCTTGGCAGAATGATTCTTGACACCCATTCGGGGCGTGGCGCAGCCTGGTAGCGCGCTTGCCTTGGGCGCAATAGAATTACATAAGGCAAGTCTAATGCCAAAGCCACGATGACCAATTACATAAACAACTTGGGAAAAGTAGTAAACGTAATTACCCCGTAAATAGGGCTTACAAGATCCCCACAAAATCCCCCACAATCAGTCTTCTGATAGAGCACATGCCTTCCCCAGCCATCCGCACCTGCTTCACGATATTCCCTCCCCCTTCAGCCATCAATTTCCAGAACCCCCGCAATCCAGAATGTGAGACTTCAGAACCCGCAGTAGCAATCCTCTACGTTGCGATTCAAAGCAATTCCCCGCGCGAGGCCCATCGCGTAGCCAAAACCTGACCAAATCCTCCTCTCGCTCCCAAAACCGGATCCTCCCTGGCAGAGGGGAGGGGCAAGTGTGCATCGCGCGAGACCGAAATGGTCAAAGTGGATGGGTACCTGGTGGATAGGGTAGGCCCCTGCCCTGTCGCCGTTTCGAGCCCACCGGGGTCTCCACGAACATCGCAGTGGAGAGATCCCGCTGGGCCTGTCCTGGGAGGACACATGGATACAAATCGGATATTCACAAACTTGTTTGGTGGATGCGACGCCGCAGCGGACAAGGCTGCCGCCGCCACAATCAATTATTCCAGGTCAACCGTTCTGCCTTGCGTCTCCGACCTGACGCAGAAAGCGACCCTGGCAACAGGCAAGACCTTGGTCGAGGTCGGTTACAAGCTGACCGATTGCTGCACCGGCAAGTGACCTCCGTCTCACCCGCTTTAGATCTTAACTCGCCGTAGTCAAGACTCCTTCCAATTCACTCCATTTCACTCATCACACCGGAGGTGTGCCTTGAGAACCTATCAACCCGAACGCGCCTTGATCGCTCGTGAAACCCGCGAGGAAAACCGAAGGGAGCTGGCCAGGGTACTCGACCAGATCTCCAGCGAGCGGGCATCTCGCTTGCCGGCTCCTCCCCCGGTATCTCTCGAAGCCCAGTTTCAGATGAGCATCCACAGAATTCGTGAGGACGTCCAGCGTGTCAAGGACGTCCAGACTGCCCACATTCTGCGCTGGCTGCAGAGCTAATCCCCTGTAAGTCCGGAAAGCCCCGGCTCGTTGCCGGGGAGCAAGGGGCCCCCGCCTTCGCCCCCGCATTCTGGAAACCTACCTTTGCTCCTCTCGTCCGAGGGGAGATCCCAACAGCGAACACACATCCCAAGCCCGTCTGGGGCCCATACCAGACAACTGGAGGACACCTTGAATTACCAACATCTGCACTTTCAGTTTCCCACTGAGCCGTTTCAGCGGTGGCATGTAATCGAGGACCGAAGCGTCCCTCGCGGTTTCTGTTTCCGGCATCCGCGCCAGCCCGGCGAGAAGCCCGATCCGAAGGTGAACTTCGGGATCGAAGAGCTGTCGGCTCGCCTGGAGCACGCCGGGGTGGAATACATCCGCGTCGCCCTCGGTAACGATGCGTGGTCGTTCGAACTGGCGCACGCGTTGCTCTCAAACGGGATGGAGGGAGAAGGTCCCGGTGATGGGACCTGGTATCCAGTCATTCCCTGGGTCCGGGACGACGGCTTCTACGCCGTGTGCATGCGCGAACGTATGCCGTTCCGGGACGCCTGCCGTCTGTTTGGCTTCGACATCCCGGAAGGGAAGCTCAGCGTCCCCAAGCGCATCAAAC
>PMYF01000577.1:28489-28618 GCA_003171295.1 Acidobacteriota bacterium
GAACTGCCTGATCTGGGACATAGACCATGATCTGGTGGTCTGGGACGTCAAGCCTGAACTGCGTGCCTGGCAGGGCCAAATCTATCTCAGTGTTCTCAATGAACTCCACGATGGCCCAGCCAACCTGGA
>PMYF01000577.1:28712-29005 GCA_003171295.1 Acidobacteriota bacterium
GCGGGCTTGCCGGCGATGCAGTTCCGGAATTGCCGCGATGCCTTCTATCGCACCCAAATGGAATCCCCCGAGAACAACAATCCTGATCGCTTCCGAATGCGCTTCCGGGAGCCTGGGGATCTCATGACGGTCCAGTCGAATGATCTGGCCGGAGCAGCCGTGCGAAGGTATCTCTTCCCCGAGCCGTTTGTCTTTGACAAGCAGGGCTACCCGCACTGGGACCGTTCAACGTTATCTGACGTCAACTCCGTATATCTGGGCGGGTTTGACGGCGAGTTCATCTCGCTGAGGAA
>PMYF01000195.1 GCA_003171295.1 Acidobacteriota bacterium
GCCACGTCAAACGCAGCGTGCGGTTTTCCCGCACTGCGCTTTCCTGTTTGCTTCGTGCCAAAGGTTATGAGACCTATCGCGCTGGGAGCGCTTTCGGAGCCGCCCAATGACGAACCTTATAGCCGTTGAACAGCTTCAGGTCCTCGTACAGCGTGCGCCTACTCCACCTCTTCCAGCCAAAGCCGCTCCGATTCCGGGATCGCCCCATGTGACGCCGGATCTTCTTTTCTACCCAGTCTTGAATGAAGCTAAAGCACTCGCTGGAGTGTCCGACGGCGAAGTAGTTCACCCAGCCCCGTAGGATAGGGTTGATCAGTTGAACTACCCGATCCACCGGTTGGGACTGGAACCGCCGAAACACATCCTTGAGCTTGCGCAATAACGCCGTGCGTTTCTTCATTTTCGGCGTATAGTGCGCTCGCCACACCTGCCTTTCCATACTGCGCAGGCGTCGGAAATCGAACCCCAGAAAGCCGAAACTTTCTGCGCGTTCTAAATCCACGATGCGACTCTTCTCTTCATTGATCTCGACTTGTAGTTTGGCAAACTCCTCCCGAAGACGTTTGTTCACCGCCCCTAGCAGCCACGCATTGCGCGGATGGGCATCGATCAGAACGACAAGATCGTCAGCGAAGCGAGCATACTCGACGTAGGTATACTTCCCGTTACGCGTGGTCGCTTTCGCCCGTTCCAGCATTTGATCCATCTCGGTGAGATAGATGTTACTGAGAAGCGGCGAAATTACCCCGCCTTGCGGGACGCCTTGTTTGCCCGATGCTGTCAACATCAATTTCAGTAGACGCATAACCTCACCGTCATTGATCCGGCGCGCAACTTTTTCAAGCAGCAGATGGTGCCTGACTGTATCAAAGTATGCCCGTAAATCCAGATCTATCACGCGGGTCTTTCGCTGTACGATTGCCGTTGCTACTCGATGCACCGCCTCATGTGCGGTGCGTTTGGGTCGATAGCCATACGACCCTGGTTGGAAATCCGCCTCGAAAACCGGCTCCAATATGAGCTTGAGCGCGCCTTGCACCACTCTGTCACGGATAGCGGGGATCGACAGGACGCGAACTTTTCCTCCGTCCTTCGGTATCTCCCGCCGCCGTGCTCGTAGCGGCACATAGGTGCGATCAATCAGTTCGTCGTGTATCTGCTCAAGGAACTTCTCTACGCCTTGCGCCTCGATGACCACGAACGTCACCCCATCAATTCCCGGAGCTCCGTTGTTCTTCCTGGCCAGCGCATACGCCTCGCGTAGCGTCTCCATCTTGCAGACATGAACGTACAAACCCCAGAAACGCCACGACGGTTCAGCCTTCGCCTTGACGTATATGTTCCTCCTCAGGTCTTGCAAACTAATAGGTGTATTTGTCATCCACCTTTGCCTCCCGTTTTGTTGGAACCGTTACAAACAGCAGGGCCCCTTTGCTCCACCGGCATTACCCGGCTTCATCGCTACTGCGGACCCATCCGCCACCCTCTCGCCTTCGGCCCATTTCCCGGGGTCGCCGGTTATAAGGCCTACCTTGCTCCGGCGATTTCGCGCCGGGGCGAGGAGGGCTTCTCCAGTTGCTTAGCATGTCCTTGTCATCGTGCCGTCGCTTCCACCCCGCCGAAGTGAAACAGCCGCATCGGTCAGATTTCGGCTATCCATGCTGCCTTCGCCCTCACGGTTGCGGGCTCGGCCTTCGGGGATTCTCATTTTCGAGGCCACATCCACGTTCATCTTCATTACGGCCCGATAACTCGCACGTCCCCCAAGGGGACGGTCGTCGATAGGCTTCAGAAATTCGGTCTCCCTCCTCCCTGCTATCCAAGCTACAGGGCTTCTGACTCTTGCCCTGGCAGGTTTATCCCCTGCTGAACACGCCAGCCTTCACTGGACGCACAACCGGACATGCGGATTTCCCGCATCCGGCTCCCGGAGGAAACATCACGGCTTCGCTCACGAAAAGCTGCGCTTCCGCTGAGTAAGCCGGACAAGCCCAAACGTGGTGTGCAGGCTTTCAGGAGGAAACCTCCTAAACGCCGGCCATGACACTTTATGCTTGGTGCACAGCCACTGACGCAGCCGTTTACAGGCATGTTGTTCTATTGCCCGGTAGGCTCTACTGGCTGAACCCAGACAGAAGTAATTCGCCCAACCATTCATCATCTGATTGAGCTTCGTTACAACGTACTTGTGGTCCAGCAGGGTCCTGTTGCGTCTGGTTTCGTCACTGATCGCTCGACAGATGCGGATTACCCGCTTCTTTGACGGAGCCGAACCCAGATGGGCTCGTCCCGTTTCCGGCGAGTAGTAACGACCAAACGTGTACCCTAGAAAATCGAACTTCTCTTCCGGCAGCTTCGCGACCCGCGTCTTGGTTTCATTCACTGTCAGCTTCAGCTTCGTCATCATGACCCGCAGCGCGGTCAGAGCTTCTTCCGCTCTGCCTCGACAACAGATCACCATGTCATCGGCATAGTTGACGATGCACGCTCCGAGACGCTTCTCGTGCCCGAGTTTCTTCCACCCCAGCACGAACCGGCGCATGTAGAGATTGCTGAGCAGCGGGCTGATCGGAGATCCCTGTGGGGATCCTCGACCTTCATCCCGATTGCGTGTATTCCGACGCTTCCTCCCGCGCTCATCCGTCTCTTCGGCCGGAGCCTTCAGCCACATCTTGATCAGATGAAGCATGGCGCCATCGACGACACGGCGAGCTACCGACTTTAAAAGCTCGGCATGGGGAAGAAGATGGTGGGTAGGGACAGGTCTTGCGGTTGAGGCCGCTTGCGCCTGTCCCCCCTCGTAGAACCCGCCGTGCGAATTTCTCGCAACGGGCTCCCCAGGTTGCACTCATGGAGTGCAAGTCATACCGTCGTATGAAGTGCCGACACCGCATGAGGGAGTTCGAACCAGGGTTGCCTTTGGAGATAGGACCAGTGAAGCCGGTGCCGCTGACTGCGTCGTCTCAACGTGCGGACCCATTGGCGTAGTACTTCCCGCCGGACCTCGTCGAGCTTCGGCTTACAGTGGTGTAATCCGAAATACTGGTAGAAGCCGCGCAGCATCATCCTCAGTTGCTTTTGCTGATCCTGCCGCTTCCAATGCCTATGTTGCCTGAGCCACTCTTTGGATTTGGCCAGGAACTTTCGGCGGCTTTTAATGCACGGAATCCGCACCAAGGCAAACTTGCCTCCTCGATCAGTGCCGCACACATGCTTAAAACCCAGGAAGTCAAACGTATCCGGCTTATCGCCGGTCTTCGCCAGGTCCCCTCGGACAAAGCGTCCGAATCGCATTACCCGCGTCTTTTCCTCCGCCAATTCCAACCCGAATTTTCCGAATCGATCCGTCAGGTTCTTTTGGAACTCTTCCGCATCGCGCCGGTATTGGAAATTCACCACGAAGTCATCAGCGAATCTCGTCAAATATGCCTCTCCCTGGCACGCCGGCTTGATCTTCTTTTCGAACCAGAGATCAAGAACAAAATGCAGGTAGATATTGGACAAGATCGGACTGATCGGACCCCCTTGCGGCGACCCTTCTTCCGTTCGCGTTATAACTCCTCCAATCATGAACCCCGCCTTCAGCCATTTGCCGATCAGGCGCAGGATGAGCGGGTCTGCAATCCGATGAGCAACCATCTTTTGCAACCAATCATGCTGGATGTGGTTAAAATATCCGCGGATGTCGGCCTCGAATAAGTGTCCTACTTTCTTCGTGACGATGATCCCACGTAACGCCCGAAGGGCGCCATGGGGACTACGTCCTGGCCGGAATCCATACGAGCACTCCAGAAAATCCGCCTCGAACACCGCTTCCAATAGCCGCGCAACCGCCCTTTGCAGCAGGCGGTCTTCGGCGGTCGGAATTCCGAGCGGCCTCGTACCTGCCTTGCCAGGACCCTTCGGTATCTCCACGCGGCGTACCGGTGGAGCCCTATAGGCCCCTTGCTTCAAGCGCTCACACAGTTGTTGAACTCGTGTGTCCAAGTCTTGTTCAAACTCCTTCGTCGTCTCACCATCGACACCGCTCGCACCGCGCCGATTCATTTGCTTCCAGGTTTCCGTGAGGAATTCCGGTGTGAGCAAATGCGCCAACGATGTGAAGCGCAGTTTCGGATTTGACTTCGCCTTCTCCATGATCTGGTCCAGTTTTGTAGACATCCTTCTCCTACCTCTGAGTGCAGGGAATGTTTCCCTGGACCAGCAACTCAACCTGCCTCGCCTCTTCCCCATGTACGCGGCTTTCCCGCGCTCGAAGTACTATAAGCGAGGACCGACTTCCACCGTCGCATTTGTCTCCCTCAGGTTTGGCCATTCGGTCGACATACTCAGCTCATTGCAGCCGAACTAAGACGGCGGTGGATCTCCCAGGTGCCATGACGCTTCCGTTTCTGTACATGCCGTGCTCTCAGACCCCGCCGGAGTCTCCAGCGACCATCGCCTCCCGCGGTCGCCTACTGTAGCCTTCCAGATATTCGACCCTGTCGGCCTCCGGTTAACCATCTCACGAGGCTCAATCGCTTTACTTGCGTTACGGCCTGCACATCGCTCTGTCTACGCTTAGCCCATGTCGTTACCTTCATGAGCCCAAGACTCGATTCCCGGTGAGGCGGCTCTTCCCCTTTCCGGGGCGGGAATTGCACCCGCTGAAAGCGCCGGGCTTATCCTGGCGCACC
>PMYF01000038.1 GCA_003171295.1 Acidobacteriota bacterium
GTCAGGAAGCCCGTTGTCTCTGCCGCGTCAGTTCGCGCCGCCAGCAGGAGGGCATTGTGAAGACCAGCTACACAAACCTTGACCTCCTGCGTTCGTTCGCGGTATTGTCGGTGGTCGCGGCGCACATGTACAGCCTGAGCGCGTCCTTTCACCTGTGCCCTTCCGACCCCGGTATTGACCGGTTATTCCACAATCTTAGCTTTACCGGGGTCATGTTCTTTTTTGTGCATACCTGCCTGGTGCTCATGCTTTCGATGCATCGAGCGCCGGCCGCGCATCGCGGGCGCAGCTTTCTTATCCGCCGCGCCTTCCGCATTTATCCACTGTGCTGGACTACAATTCTGCTAGCGCTTTCGACCGGACTCTCCGATGTGTCCGGTGAAAAACTCCATGCACTGGGTTGGCGCGGCATAGTGGTCAACGTAGTGCTGATGCAGAATCTTCTGCGCAGTTGCGCTAGTGTCATTGGGCCGCTGTGGAGTCTTCCGTGGGAGGTGCAGATGTATCTGCTTCTCCCTCTCTTCTTTGTTTTGCTGCGGCGCTTTGATCGGCTCTTTGTCGTTTTCTCGCTATGGCTGGGCGCGGCAGTTCTTGCGTTGGCGGCCACTCAGCCTGCGTTGCCTCGACTGTTTCATGCAGCCGTATTTCCGCCCATATTTATCGGCGGCATGGTGGCGTACAAGCTGTTAAGCCGGTGGCCCGAGGAGCAGCGCCAATCCCTGTTCCCGTCATGGGCATGGCCTCTTTTCATCCTCGGACTTTTTGCCCTCCAGGGCTGGCTGGTGGGGCGGAACTCCTTCGAATCTTCTTATGGCGCTGTGGTCAATTCCTGCATTTGCCTGATGCTGGCAGTTTTCATCCCGGCTTTTGGCGAGTTGCGCGCTGGCTGGATCGCCGTCCCGGCGAAGCAAGTCGCAAAGTACTCCTATGGCATTTATTTGCTTCATGTTCCCGCACTGATCTTTGTCCTCCGCTATCTGCCGGGACTGCCGCTGGCGTTGAAGGTCATGGTGTTTGTTTCTCTCACGGCGCTGCTGTCGTTTGTTTCATTTCATGCCATTGAGGATCCTCTTATCCGGCTGGGCAAACGGCTGACGCAACTCCCGCAGTCACAAAGCCAGCCTGATCCGTCCGGTCAGATTGCTTATATCGCGGCGCTGCATGCGTTTCATGCGCCCAGTTCCGCTGCGCCCATGCGCTGCGAATTGGGAGTACACGGTCAAGCCGGCGCGGGGCAAAAAGATCGCACCATGCAAAAAAAGCGTTTGCTTGTCCTTACGCCTCGCTTTCCCTATCCGGAAATCGCCGGAGACCTGATCAGAATATTGCACATTTGCCGCGCGTTGAGCGCTCACTTTGAACTTACGCTCCTGAGCCTGTGCGAAACCCGCGAAGAGATGTGCTATCAGCCACAGGATGGCCTGTTCTCAACCATAGAGCGCATTTATCTTCCACGCTGGCGATCCTACCTGAACACCGCTCTTGCCATTCCGGGATCCCGCCCGCTGCAATTGGCTTACTATGAATCTGCCCGGTTCCGGAAGATGGTGAAGTCCCTGCTTCCCCATCATGACCTCGCTCTGGCGCATCTGATTCGGACCGGACAGTACCTCGAAGACGAGCCAGGGCTCAGAATTCTGGAGATGACGGATGCAATCTCGATGAATTACATGCGCGTGCGGGAGCTGAACGGGAATTACAACTGGAAAAAACTGGTTTATTTGTTGGAGCAGAATCGGCTGAAAACGTATGAATTGCGCGTGAAGCGGAAATTTGATCGGGTGTTGCTGACTTCTCAGTTAGACCGACACTTTCTTGACCCGTCCCATATCTGGCCCATCGACGTAATTCCCAATGGCGCCGATTTGGATAAACTGCACTTTTTGCCTCCTGTTGCAGAGGCCAACGTAATCGTCTTTATTGGAAACATGGTCACTCTGCAAAACCAGGATGCGTGTCACTATTTTATTCAGAATATCCTGCCCAGGGTACAGGCGCAGGCGAACGTAGTTTTTCGGATTGTGGGAAACGCTCCGGAGTCTGCCCAGCGGCGGTTCCGCAAGTATTCTGGCGTACAGATGACCGGGCGCATCGAGNNGGCATACAGAACAAGATTTTGGAGTATCTCGCTTTAGGATTGCCGTGCGTGACTTCCGTTGTGGGTCTGGGCGGCGTGGGGGCGCTGCCTGGGAATGAGTTACTGGTGTACCACGACCCGGACGAAGCAGCCCGGGAGATTCTCATGCTCTATTCCGACCCCGGGTTGCGTTTGAAGATGGCTTCCGCGGGACGAAAACTGGTTTGCCGAAAATACAACTGGCAAAGCATATATCAAGCGTTCAACGATTCCTGCCTGAAAGTGCTGGCAGCCCGTGGCGCAAGTCCTGATACGTTCCGCCGCACATTTGGGCAGTATCCGCAGGGATAGTTTGTAACTTGATTCATGGCGACGGGCGGCGCGGCATCGAGAGCGGCAACAGCGATTCAATCAACCCTACCGGCAAGCCTCGCCGGGGCGGTCGAGTTGGTCATTGGTTCTTCCCCGGTGATCCTGCTGCACCACGGCTCCTGACTTCAGCACCAGCTTCCCTTCCTGGCTGAGCAGAGAATCTATTTCAAAGTCCGCCGCAACCGGCGCTCCATCCATCGTGCGCGCGCAGTACCAATCCTTGCCGTAGAGATCGCCGTTTCGATACCACCTCTTGCATGCGATTACAGATTTATCGGCACTAAGGTCGCACTGGAACCATAGATACAGATCATCCTTGCCGGACCCGGCCAGCGCAAAGGCGTAGGCAGGAACCCTGGCCGGCCGCTTATGAGCGTAAGCGGCATCAATAATCGGCCTGCGCACTTCGCTGATGCACCCGGCGTCCCTGAAGTTCTCGTACGTCGAGCCGTGCTCCAACTTCACCGTTGTGCCATCAGGTTGCCTCACCCAGACAAATCTCCGGTTGAATCGGATCTGAACCTGCTTCCCGGCAAGCTCTTCGATGCCGGAAAACTTGTTCTCATGCAGGTAGCTTCTGCCGTCCCCCACCAGAACCTGATTGCCCATCCGGAAGCAAAAGGCGCTGGCTGGCTCGGCATTCGCCGAGCATCCATTGCCGCAAGGAATGTAATCCGCCGCCTCCACCAGCGTAGCCACCGCAAAACCCTTGGCCTCTCTGGCCGAAGCGCAAAGGCTCAGGCTCAGGCCCGCGCAGGCTGCAAAGACGATGAGCGGCAAAGACCGGAAGTGATTGCCAGGGCTGGCCGGACAGAAGTGTCTGAATCGAATCGGGAACAACGATTGCATCATGCGCTTTAAGTTACTACTGCCCGTTCCCATTTCGCAAACGCCAGGCAGAAATCACACGCCGTCCGGCCGCTCCGCGTTCAGGGCTCTTCCCTCTTCCACAAGCCGCCTCATGCCGTTTTCTGCTACCCTTTTCTCGCATGGAATTTACAAATCTTCACCTCGACAAACGCCCTCCGCTGGCCATCGTCACCCTCGACCGGCCCAAAGTCCTCAACGCCCTCAACGCCGAGACCCTCGCCGAGCTCTCTGAAGCCTTCGAGGAGCTGGCCGC
>PMYF01000133.1 GCA_003171295.1 Acidobacteriota bacterium
GCATGGGCCGGCGCGGCGGGGGCTCAAGATATCCCCAAGAAGCACGGCCGGACGGCAAAAAAATCCTCGAACGGCTTGCCAAGGAAACGGGCGCTCGCCTCTTTGAAGTCACCTCCAAACACTCGATTGAAGAAACCTACGACCGCATCCAGGAAGAACTCCGCAATCAATACAGCCTGGGCTACACGCCCGACCGGCTCAATGCTGGACCGGGCTATCACAAGATAACCCTTACCACCACGAAAAAAGACCTGGTCGTGCAGGCGAGNNGCAGCGCCGTGAAGCTCATGAAAGAACACGGAACATAATCAGGCCGCTGGTGATGCATGGCCCGCAA
Source organism: Acidobacteriota bacterium (assembly GCA_003171295.1). GTDB lineage: Bacteria > Acidobacteriota > Terriglobia > UBA7540 > UBA7540 > Bog-366. Next base: position 338 of record PMYF01000133.1, read on the forward strand.
AAGGCGGTCTCGAGCATTGAGTTTTGCCATCCGGATAACTCCCCCATGCAGTTAGGTGCGGTTCAGGCCAATCCTGCGGGGCTTACACAGGATCCCCACGCCCGCAGGTTCGCGGCGGTCGATGGCCAGGCTTGTCCAAATTATGTTCTCCCCGCTGGGCGGCAACCTGCGGCTCTGCCGCCTGCTGTGCGGAAAGGCTTCGCCTTTCCGTGGCGTGTGTGTCCCGAACAACTTCCTCCTGCGAAGGGAGTGCGCGGCGTCCCGCTCGGTCAGGACTGAATCTCCACTCCCGTCATGTTGAACCCTGCGCCAGATTCTATTTCAGCGCGCGCTCGATGGCCGCTGCGGCGACGGGCGCCATCAATTCAAATCCACGCGCGTTGGGATGCAGGCCGTCATCCGAGTAGCCTTCGCGGAGCATGCCCTTCTCGTCCACGAGAGCCGTGTAATAGTCCGCGATCTCGGCGTGAATATCCGGAGCGTAGCTTTGCAGCCAGTGGTTAAGGTTCAGAATATCTGCCGGTGGGCGATGCTCGGTTTGCTTGGACTTGGTGTAGTCGCTCACCGGCATGAGCAGGCAGAGAATAACCTTGATGCCATGATCTTCAGCGAGCTCGCACAGGGCGCGGAAATTGTCGCCGATCATCTCCAGAGTCTCAGGGCCGGTATTAGCGGCAATATCGTTGGTGCCGGCCAGAATGATGATGGCCGCGGGGTGGAGGCGGATGACGTCGGGATACATGCGCACCAGCATCTGGGGAGTGGTCTGCCCGCTGATACCGCGGTTCACATAGGGCTTACCCGGGAAATACTTGGCCAGGTCCCAACCATCGGTAATCGAATCCCCCATGAAGACCACGCGGCCCTTCGGTGCAGGCATCTTCTGCAGACGCAGATTGTCCTCATGGTAGCGGCCCAGTTGGTTCCAGTCCTGGAGCTCGTCGGCAAGGTGAGCCGCAGCCTCCGGCAGGCAACATTTCGCCTGCGGGGGATGGAAATCCGGAACCAGTTGCCCTCGCATTGGAGACGACAGACACAGGCTAAGGCAGAGCCCAAGTGGGACTTTCATCGCATTGTTCATCGTTCCCTCCCTGCGTGGTGTTATATCCGAGCCGGGCGCAAGCGTCAAAGAGAAAACCCCTTGCCAGAGGCCACCGCAGCGCCCCGTATGCTCGGCGCGGTGAATCGACCTGAAGTGTCGCCCGCCGCGACGAGGGTGCACGTTTGGCCCTTGCGGATAACTGCCTCTGACCAGTGTACAATGACCAGCGATGGGGGACCACGGAGAATCAGCCGGGCGTTTGCCGCCCCGAGCGTATTTTCCTATGCAGTACATATGAGAGTGCCGGGCGGCCGGCACGGATTCAAACCAACGGGGGAATGCCATGTTGCAGGGATATGGAATTGTGAAACTCCTGGGATTGTTTCTGGGGATCCTGGCGCTCGTGCCACTGTCGGCGCTGGGCGCTGACGAAGAGCCGTCATCGAAGAAGCCCCCGACGCTCAAGGAGGCCGAGGCCTTCATCAAGAACGCCGAGGCCAAGCTGCTGGAGCTTAACGTCCTCTCCAGCCGCGCCGACTGGGTGAAGTCCACCTACATCACGGACGACACGGAGATCCTGGCAGCCCAAGCCGACGAACGCGCCATCGCCGCGCAGGTTGCGCTGGCGAAGCAAGCCACGCGCTTCGATCATCTCCAACTGCCCGCCGACCTGGCGCGCAAGATGATGCTCCTGAAGGTTTCACTGGTGCTCCCCACGCCCGCGGACCCCAAAGCGAGCGCGGAGCTCACCGCCATCACTTCCCGCCTGGAAGGCACCTACGGGAAGGGTAAGTGGTGCCCGCCCGGCAAGGACAAGTGCCTGGACGTCGAAGATCTGGGCCGCCTGATGGCGGCCAGCCACGACCCCAGCGAGTTGCGCGACGCCTGGGTGGGTTGGCACCAGATTGCGCGGCCCATGCGTCAGGACTTTGCGCGCTACGTCGAGCTCGCCAACCAGGGCGCGCGCGAACTGGGATTCCAAGACACCGGCGCCTTGTGGCGCTCCAAGTACGACATGCCTCCCGATGAGTTTGCGAAGGAACTGGACCGGCTGTGGGAGCAGGTGCGCCCGCTCTACTTGCAACTCCACGCCTACGTGCGCTCGAAGCTGCGCGAGAAATACGGGGACCGGATAGTTCCCGCCCATGGCCCAATCCCCGCCGACCTGCTGGGAAACATGTGGGCACAAACCTGGGAGAACACCTATCCCCTGCTCTCGCCGCCGAACGCTGACCCCGGCTACGACCTGACGCAAATCCTGAAAAGCCGCAACACCGACGCCCTGGGAATGGTTCGCTATGGCGAGCACTTCTTCACTTCCCTGGGCTTTGCGCCGCTGCCCCAAACATTCTGGGAGCGGTCGATGTTTGTGAAGCCGCGCGACCGCGACGTGGTTTGCCACGCCAGTGCCTGGGACGTGGATTTCGAGCAAGACCTGCGCGTGAAGATGTGCATCGATGTCACCGCCGAGTATTTCTCCACGATTCATCACGAACTCGGCCACAATTTCTACCAGCGCGCTTACGCGCGTCAGCCTTACTTGTTCCGCGAAAGCGCCAACGACGGCTTCCATGAAGCTATTGGCGACACCATCGCGCTTTCCATCACACCCCAGTACCTGGTGAAACTCGGGCTGCTCGACAAAGCACCCGATCCCTCAAAGGATATCGGCCTGCTGCTGCAGCGAGCGCTCGAGAAAATCGCCTTCCTGCCCTTCGGGCTGCTTATCGATCAGTGGCGGTGGAAAGTATTTTCCGGCGAGATTACCCCGCAACAGTACAACCAGGCTTGGTGGGATTTGCGCTTGAAATACCAGGGCGTCGCCCCGCCTGCCCCACGCAGCGAGGAGGACTTTGACCCCGGCGCCAAGTACCACGTGCCGGCGAATGTTCCCTACACGCGCTATTTCCTGGCTGACATCCTGCAGTTCCAGTTTCATCGCGCGCTGGCGAAAACCGCCGGCTGCGCCGAGCCGCTCAACCGCTGCTCGATCTACGATAACAAGGAAGCCGGGGCGCGCTTGGCGAAGATGCTCGAAATGGGCGAGAGCCGGCCCTGGCCCGACGCGCTCGAAGCCCTGACGGGCCAGCGGCACATGGACGCCACAGCTATCCGCGATTACTTCGCGCCGCTCGAAAAATGGCTGGAAGAACAGAACCAGGGGAAACCGGTGGGATGGTAGAGGGCCGTAGGCAGTAAGCAGTAGGCAGTGGGCAGTAGGCAGGAGGATCCTACAGGCCCAGCAATGGGGCGAGGCGGCCGAGGACTTCGGAAAGGACCTCGTCAGGCATCTGACCGGCCGCTTCGGCTCGGCGTTCTTTCCAGTCAAGGCTCTTGAAGTGGTCGGCTAGCACGACGCCTGCAACCGGCAGGCCAGGCAGCAGCGGGACTTCAAAAGGATAACCTTTAACCTGGCTCGTCACGGGGCAGACAAGGGCGAGTCCGGTCTTGGCATTGTAGGCCGCGGGCCGCCAGACTACCCCACCGTCTCAGCCCATCGCCAGGCAGACTACTTCTTCTCCAGGCTGCGTGCGCTGCGATCCGTGGCAGCCTCCAGCCAGGAAACGTCCGTGTGTCCATCGGCGAAGCGCCGCAGGCCGGTCTCCTGGATGGCAGCGTCCGACACCTTGTGGAGGGGCGTATAGCGCGGATGATGGGATTCCTTGTAGGGGTCGTTGCGGGCCGCGTTATAGCAACAGATCATCGACCAGCGCGGGTTGTCGGAATGGTTCTGATCCGAACGATGCAGCAGATTGCAGTGAAAGAATAGGGTGTCACCCGGATCCATTTCGACATAGACCAATTCCTGCCGCTTCAGCACCTCGCGCACGCGTTCCATGTCTGCACCGGCCTGTTCGCCCGTTAGGACGTGATCGATGCGGCCGAGGTTGTGCGAGCCGCGAATGACCTGCATACAACCGTTCTCCCGCGTGGCCGGATCCACCGCGATAAAAACACTGCAGAGCAGCGGGAACAGAACTCCATTCTGATACCAGTATCCGTAGTCCTGGTGCCACGTCCACGCGCCCCCGACCTTGGGATCTTTCATGATCATCTTGGAGTGGTAATGATAGACCTCGCCACCCAGCAACTTTTCCGTGGAGTTGACCATGGACTCGCAGCGCGCGAACATTCCGTATAGCGTGTCGCCGGGATGGTTCCAGATGGCGAGGCGTGTGGTCCCGCCTTCTCCATCGCCCTTTCCGTAGGCATGCCGGTCAAGGTCCCGGTCCTCCTTGGCGGCGCGCCGCAGCAGGCCGGTCTCTTCAGCATCGAACATCTTCCTGACCAGCACAAAACCGTTTGCTTCATACTCCTGCACCTGTTGATCGGAGATCTGACCTTTGGCCATGTGAGTGCCCTCGAGGTTGAAATGTGGTGATGAGCCCAGATACTAACTTTAAGAGCAGGCCGGCCGCATGTCAATATGCAAGAACCGCACGGGTCCCCGCCGGAACAGTGCAGAACCGCAGGCAGCAGGAAATAGGCAAGAAGCCGGAGGCAATAAAAACCGCGCTCATCACAGCTCGGAATGGGTAGCTAAGGAAAGAAGGGCGGTTCGCGATTCCCTCAAAACCAGTCGCGAACCGCCTCCGCCGGTCTTGGCGTTTGCCGGGGCGCGCGAGGCGTCTGCCCGCCAGGGCGCAGCGCCGTTCCGGCCGAGCTCCGGCTGCGCAGCTCAGGCTCTAGTCAGGAAGATGGGCAGGCCCAGCTTGTTCGCATAGTCGGGCCGGTAGCGCTCGGTGTTGTACATGCCTTTGACGTCCACCGTGCGCGGGCCCAGTTTAGGATCCGGAATGGGCACGATGGCATAACATCCCTGGTTGATGGCCGTCATCCTGCCGTGCTCGCCCTTCTCGATGCAATCCATGGCCATGCTGGCGAAGGTGGAAGCCACCAACTTATCGACGAAGTCCGGGCTGCCGCTGCGCAGTTCGTAGGTGAGGTCGCTGACGACGGTCTCCTGGCCGGTGGCCTTCTTGATCTCATCGCTCAAGTCCTCGCCCACGTTGGCCTTCTTGCGGTGGCCGAAGGCGTCGGCCTCACCGTACTCGCGCATCTCGTAGCCTTCCCACTGGGCGCCTTCGGAAAGTACAACCAGTGAGTAATTGCTGGGATTGGCCTTCTTGTCCTGCACCAGCAGTTCGATCATTTGCGGCAGGTTGAATTTGTACTCCGGAATGGCGCAGCGCAGGGAGCTGACATAAGCGGTGTAAAGCGCCGTGTATCCGGCGTCGCGACCGAAGACGCGAAAGATGCCGATGCGCTCGTGCGAACCCACCGTGGTCCGCTGCCGGTCGATGGCGTCCATGGCGCGCGTGATGGCGGTGGAGAACCCGATGCAGTACTCGGTGTTGCGCACGTCGTTGTCCATGGTCTTGGGAATGGAAATGACCTTTACGCCTTCCTTGTCCAGCCGCGCCGCGTAGCTCAGGGTGTCATCTCCGCCAATGGCCACCAGGTAGTCGAGGCCCACCTTGCCGACGTTCTTCAGCACCTGCGCGGTGACGTCATAGACGACCGAGGTCACGCCCTTCTTGGTGGCTTCCAACTTGGGGAAATCGCCGCCCGCACAAACCGGCGGCAGTTTCTTCATCTTGGCCGGGTTGGTGCGCGAAGTGTGCAGGTACGTGCCGCCCGTCCGGTCGATGGTGCGGGTGTTGATGCGGTTGAGAGGAAGAATGTAACGCGAGCGGCTGGCCGGGTCGTCCAAATCGACGTGCGTCAGCCCTTCCCATCCGCGGCGAATACCGACGACTTCAGCACCTATTTCGCTGGCGCGATAGACCACCGTCTTGATGACGGCATTTAATCCGGGTACGTCGCCACCACCCGTAAGGATTCCGATACGCTTTGCAGCCATGAAAACTCCTTTAAAGAGGTAGTTTAAGATCTCTCCCAGGTCCGGCATTCCCCGCCCCGTGAGAAGATATAAGTTTACACTGGGCCGCCATGTTTGGGAATGCACCGGACCAGTTAGCGGGGATTGAATATTACTATACATCCGCGCATAACTAAAGGGACATAATGGTTAACAACAAGGCAGCAGCCTGGGTCGAATCAGCTCGGGGTAGCCTTGCATGTCCCTGAAGACGTGGGTCAGAGTGGCCACCAATTCCCCTTGGCTGGCGAAGTACCGATCATGGGTTCCATTCTGGCGAGTGTATTGCCACAGCCGCTCGCTGGGATTGAGTTCGGGCGAGTAGGGCGGGAGTTGGTGGACTTCCAGCCAGTGTCGGTTNNGGTTGGACTTGAACCAGCTCCAGACCTCGGCGTCCTTATGATACGAGGCGTTGTCCTGAATGAGAATAGCCCCGCGGCGGCGATAGTGCAGGGCCAGGCGCTGAAGGAAGTCCAGATAGGTGGAAGCATTGAAAACCGGGGCTTGCCCGTAGTGGAAGCGGGCACTCCCGAGCTCGATAGCGCCCAGGATCTTCACGCTCTGGCGTTCGCCGGTGACGGGGACCTCGGGCGGATGGCCGACCCGGCTCCAGGTAGCGTGCAGGGTGGAGTCCTGCCGGAAACTGGCTTCGTCGGTAAAAATCAGCGCCCGGTTCTCGCTGCGGGCTTTTTTTTAAGGCGCGGATAGATGTAGCGATGCCAGCGGTCCTGCTGGCGGCGGTCGGCACGGGC
>PMYF01000050.1 GCA_003171295.1 Acidobacteriota bacterium
ATGAAATCACGTCGCTCCAGCACGTCGCCGTCGATGGACGTGTGCTGTTTGATAAGAATTCCGATCTCGCGCTCGTTCTTCTCGAATTCCTGCCGCAGCTCGGTGACTCGCTTCTCCTGGGCGCGTTCTTTCGCTTCAAGGTCAGGCGACAGTCCACTCAGGGTTTGGACCTGCGTTGGGAGCTGCGCCATCAAGGCTGCGTGTGCTCCGATAGAATCGATGCGCCGGTTCGGATGCAGCGTTTCGAGCAGCGAGTCGAAGCGCTTCCGGTTCATTTGGACCAGCTCAACCGTTTTGCTGAGAGTGTCAATTTCGCTCTCTAAAGAGGCGATCTGGCTGCCTTTGGGGGAGCTTTTTTGCTTTTCGCGCAGAGCCGTGAGCGTGGCCGCTGTGGTCTCCTTCTGTCGGAACGTGCTGTCGCGGCGCGCAGTTAACGTTTCGATGTGCGCGGTATTCTGGTTCGAGAGTTCTTCGCGCATGTGGAGCGCGGTTTTTGCAAAGAAGGCGTCTAGTGCATCGCGTTCCTGTTCGAGCCGTGTCCGCAACTCAGTGGCCGAACGGAATGCCAAAACGTGGGCGGCAACCGCTTTAAGTTCCACTAGCTGATCCTTCTGCATTTTAATCATCGCGTGGGTGGTGCGCAGTTCACGCACGCGGTCCTTGAGTTTGGCAAAAAGGTCCTCAGCGGAGCCGCCTTCCAGCATGTAGTCACGGATAAACTGGGTGAGATTCTTGATGTCCTTAACCGCCACCGTCTGGTTGAAAATATCCATCGGGTTTCGGTCAGAATTCAGCCGTAGGAGGCGATGAAAACGTTCCGAGTACGACTGGAATTTCTCGACGGGTTCGATGCCTCGTTCTTTCAGGGTTTCTTTGATAGCAGCGATACTTGGAAATCCTGCAAGGTCGCCCGCAATGGTAAGGGCGCGGGGTTCGATGATGAACAGCTTGGCGGTGTCGCCATTGGATTTGATCCAGAGGATTTGAGCGAGCGTGACGAACTTGTTTTCTCGTCGATTCCTGAAGACCCCGAGGAGCACCGTGTAATATTGGCCATCGGGGCGGAGAAAAACGGCTTCGTCGCGTTCACGCAGTTCGTTGTAGGCCATGCCGATGTTGCCGCGGATGTAATCGGGTTCGGAGCGTTCGCGTTTTGCCTCACTCGATGCGGCGTTGTAGTTGCGCTTGTTCGTGGGCACGAGAAGCGTGACCATACCATCGGCCATTGTGGATTTTCCGGCCCCGTTTTCGCCGGTCAGTAGCGTTGTCTGACCGTCGAGGCTGGCGTGGCCGATGGACTCATGGAATGTGCCCCAGTTGTAAACCTCGAAGTAATCAAGCCGAAATCCGGCAGACGCCTCTTCTTGGTAGATATCGAAAACATCTTGGGCGGCAGTGGTCACGGCTGGTCCCTTTCAGCTTCCTCGCCGTTTTCGTCGGCCAAGGGTCCGCCCTCGCTGATTTCTTTTAATCGCGTAAGGAGCTCCTGGAGGCGGCTAAGAGGGATGCGAGCGCGCAGGATGGGTTCGACGCGATAAACCACTTCCGAACGATTGGGGAGGCGGTGAATTACGCCAATCTCTTCAACTCGTGTAATGACCTTCTTCACCTCGCGCTTCAGCGCTTTGTCATCCTGGGTTTCCGAGAGGTAGGGTTTCAATAGGTCGATGAGTTGAGCCTCGTCCAAATAAAGATGTTTGCTCTCGATCGAGTTCTCCTCGTGGTGCTGGAGGGCCTCTCGCAAAAGGGCGCACATGAGCGAAGGCAGATAGCCGAGTATTCGCGGCGGAATGATCTTGGTCACCGGGGCGAAACCCGCAGTCGCGAATTCCTCTTCCTCCGCCTGGTTCAATGGCCGGAGAAAACCCATGCCCATCTCGGTATCAACTTCGAGCCGAACGCCCATATCGGCGAAATATGAGGCAAAGCTGCTCTTCTCCTCAGTGAGCATCTGCCAGTATCCATCATCATCGTAATAAACCGCGCCGGTGAGCAGGCGAGCGATAACGTGCTGCCGAGCTATTCGCTTTTCAGCCATTGGCCGGCCCTCGGTTGTAGATGATCTCCGGCAGTCGAGCGACCCGCTTGGGCTTGTCGGCAAGCACCACCTCAATTGTTTGGTCGAGGATGCGGTGACGCGCGGTTTGACCGGCGGCGAAAATGTAGCAGAGCAAGTCGATAGTGCCGTATTTTAGGGGGTGACGATCGACAAGCGCCGATAGCGCGACCTGGGGTTCGCGTTCGAGTTCCTCCCGGATAATCTTGAGAATCTGTTCGAGCCGGAGGTCTGGACCGATACCGCGGAAGAACGCGTCAAGGCCGTGCTTGGTCGCGTCGTCTCTCCGAATTGTCGTGTTGAGGGTCGTGACGGCGCGCCGCTCGAAAAACCTGAGGCCGAGCAGCGGATTAATTTCCGGGAGCAAATCGCACGCGGTCTGGATCTGAAGAGGCGGATTGGCTCGGGTAAGGTGCGCATGCTTTTTGATATCGGCAAGCACGTCCAGCAGAAGCCTCCGTTCGCGCCGAAATGATTCCTCGACGACGATGTGGAGCTGCTTCGCGATAGCGCTGTAGGTATGCTGAGTGCGGTTGACCTCGTCCAGCAGCCGCCCGACCAGCCCGTGAAGAATGCTCGCGTCAATGGTGTATTGGCGCGCAAGCGCAAGACTGTGCTCGGTGAGTTGCCGGAGCTTTTCGACGTCCTCAGAGGAACGAAGCATTCGTTGAAATCCAAAGAAGCTCCGTCCTTCATCGGAATCTTTGAGCAGTTCGACCGCGTCTAAAGCGCCTTCGAGGATATCGCCGCGCGATTGCTCTTGTTCAAGATAGAGATTCTGGATGTCATCCCTCTGCTTCCGAAAGGAGTCCTCCACTGAACGGAAGTCAGCAAGGAAACGGTTTATCATGCTGACCAGGTCGTAAACCCGAGATTTTACGGCGGTGTGGTCCAGCTTGCGCGGCTTCTGGGTCTGCCGAAGCTCGATAATTTCGGCGTCGATTCTATCTCGCTCCGCGAGGAGCTGGGTCTCTCGGATTTTTGGATCAGTCTGGGTCTTTTCAGCCAATTCAGTGAGTGAATGCCAGATTTTCGAGAAGCTGGATTCAGTGCCGACGAACGTGCGACGGCCCGTTGTCAGGTGCTGTTCGACGAAGAGGAGAGCCTGCTCGGTATGCGCCGTGAGACGGTAAAGGTAACTTCCCTCTTTCTCGTTGTAGCGCCTGGCCAGCCACATGTTCTTGCACCACTCCTCCAGGTAAAACTTGGCGGTATTCGTCGGCGTCTCGCCTTCCCAATCACTCAAAACAACATCTTCTTCGATAAACGTTTCCCAACGCCCTTCGAGCCGTTCTTCGGGCACCTCCAGAACGTTGGACTCTCTGAACGTTTTATGGAAAAACGAAACCAAAACGCTGGCATGGCGCTTGTGGAGCAACGCCAAGGCGGGGGAGCTTTCAAGCTGGCAATACATGGGCGTTAACGAACGTGATCGACGATTCCGTTGCGAATCGCTCACTCCGGG
>PMYF01000554.1:0-401 GCA_003171295.1 Acidobacteriota bacterium
AAGCAATTCGGGCGGTGGAAGTTGAACTCATCCACCGGCGACCACGAGGCCCAGTGCGGGTGTGAGTTATCTTCCGCGCATTTGAAGAAGTTGCCCCGCCACACTTGGCCCGTGATCGTGCCGAGCGGGCCGAGGTAGTGTTCGAAGAGGGCGAAGGGGATGAAGAAACCGAGCGTCCAGACCACCGGCTCCTTCATCTCCGGCTCGATGCGCGGCGGCAGCGAGGAGCGGGTCCGGATCGTCTGCCCGATGGCGGCCAGCACCTTGTCGAAGTCCTTGAACCCTTCCGTCGTCCGCTCGGGATTGGTGATGTGGTAGCAAAGCAACGCGCCACCGCAGTTGAATTCGAAGTTGAAGTAGCCGCGCTCCGGCATCGGTTGCGCAAAGAACTCCACGCAACT
>PMYF01000554.1:432-849 GCA_003171295.1 Acidobacteriota bacterium
TGGTGATCGCTGCTTTCAGTCCGGAAGTGCTGAATCTCCAGCGTGTCAGCTTGCTCCCAAACCGGGTCGGGCCACTCGGCGAGAAGCTGTGGCGTGGCGCTCGCCCTGCGGATGGTGTAGTTCATACCCGCACATTCAAAGGCGGCTTCGCCGGCAGTGCAATCCGCAAAACGGCTTCCGTTCGGCCCGATTCCCCCTTGTCCGGGTGGCGTCCGTGTAGGAGTTTCCGCGACGTGCTTTGGCATCACGTGGCCAGCATCGCAAATATCTCCCTTACGTGTTCGCCGAGCACGGCGCCCTAATGGTCGCCAACATTCTGAACAGCCCCCGGGCCGTGGCTATGAGCGTTTATGTGATCCGGGCGTTCGTGAAAATGCGCGGGGAACTCGCCGCCAATGCCGCCATCCTCAAACGCCT
>PMYF01000554.1:967-2531 GCA_003171295.1 Acidobacteriota bacterium
TGGACTCTAGACTTTGGACTATTCTCTTCCCCTGCCTACCACTCCAATCCGGCCAAGAAGCCAAGCCGCTCAGCCAGGAAAACAAAGACAGCTACCACCTGACCGCAGGCTGTAGTGGCCTCGACGGTGGTACGCTGCTGGAAAGTGTCAACAGTAAGGACCGACACCCGCCCGCCACAACCTCATTGACCTCGTGCAACCGCGAGGGATACTCTTTCGCTGGCTATGGCCGCAGCATCCACGATCCTTTCAGACTTGCCCCGTCACGTGCACGACGCTGTGCGTTTCTACTGGCAAACCCGCACCAAACAGCTCGAGAAACAGGCTGGTTCGGACGCGAAGGACCAGGGCTTGCGGTCCGCTGTCACGGGCGGAGCGCAGATGGACGGCTTCATCAGCCTTCTGACCAGGCTCGTGATCGAGGCGGGCATTGATAGAAGCCACGTCTTCTACAACGAATCCCTCGAACTTCCCGGCTACTTTCCCCGACCAAAGAGCAGAAGCTTCAGATAAAGTCATTTCGCTGTGGACTGAACCAACCAGCCGTGGCATGAAAGAGATGGTGAGCGACACGCAAAAAAGACTCGGGCAGTTCTTTACCGCTCCGGAGGTCGCACAAACTCTGGTCCGATGGGTTGTTAAGCACCCGGGCCAACGGCTGTTAGACCCTTCGTGTGGGGACGGCGAATTCCTCATCTGCCATCGGCGAGCAGTAGGCATTGACGTGGCTCGCGAGCACACTTTGTTGGCGCGCGCTCGGGCTCCAGGCGCTCTAGTCCACGAAGGGGACTTCTTTCTCTGGGCCGGTCGAACAAGCGAGAGATTTGATGCCGCGGCTGGCAATCCGCCATTTATTCGCTATCAGTCCTTTTCCGGGCAAACCAGGGAACGCGCTCTGGCTGAAGCCGCGAAACTCGGGGCCCATTTCAACGGCCTGTCATCGTCTTGGGCTCCTTTTCTTATTGTCGCTGCCGGTCTGTTGCGTGCTGGGGGTGCGATGGCTTTTGTCGTACCCGCCGAAATTGGCCATGCCACTTATTCTGAGCCACTGCTGGAAGCCCTGTGCAGCCATTTTGACCGCGTTCATATCATAGCATTTCGCGAAAAGCTCTTCCCCGCTCTTTCCGAGGACTGCTGGGTTTTGCACTGCGATGGGTTTGGTGGTTGCACCGATGAAATAATGCTCAGTGCTCTGGCCAGATTTCGTCGCCTGGACGCGCCCCCCCAAAACGTGCGACGGGTGAGCCTTGCCGCCTGGAGGAAAGCAGGCTGTCGGCTGCGCAGGTTCCTTCTGCCAGAGCGAGCCCTGTCCCTCTACGATGAGCTTGTCGCCCTGCCTGGGGTCTTCCGCTTCTCGGACATTGGCCACGCTGGAATCGGCTATGTCACCGGTGGCAATGATTTTTTCCACCTGCGGCCGACCGAGGTGCAGTTTTGGCGCCTGCCCCAGAACCTGCTTCGCGTCGCGGTGCGCAAAGGAGAACAGCTTCCAGAACACGCTGTGGATCAGAAGACCGTCCGAACCTGGATCGCCAATGATGAACCAGTCTTGCTGCTGCACTTG
>PMYF01000294.1 GCA_003171295.1 Acidobacteriota bacterium
CGCGCAAAGTTCGGCTATAAAAGGAATCTATTTAGGCGGTCAAAGACCTAGCGTCGATTTCCACGGCACTTTCCGTGAGCCACGCGCCGGGCTGCGAGCAGTCGCGAGGGGCTACTGTTGGCCTGCAGAGAACCGTGTGCGTTAGTAATCTCTAGTACTTAAATGATGCAAGCGTTTGTCATATATTAAAGCTTCGGTCTAGACCATCCCTAGCAGCCTTCTCCGCCCATCCTCTTGAGACTGCATCGAAAGACTATAGGTTGTGGTAGGGCTCCACCCGCCCTACAACATATTGACATTTCGATGTTAAGTCTGGCAATATTGGAATATGCCTATCTCTCATCGAAATGCAATAACGCCCTCGCAAGATGCCGACTTCTTCCTGGCCCCGGGAAAAACCCTCCATCGACAGTACAAAGCCCTCCGAGCCTTCCTCGTTGACGGCGGCCCCTCTTCTGAAGTGGCCCGTCGTTTCGGGTATTCGCCCGGCGCCTTTCGCGTTCTTTGTCACCAGTTCCGCCACGATCCCTCCAAGCGTAGCGCCTTTTTCCAGGACGTCAAACACGGACCCCAGACAGCTCCCCTCCGCGACCGGGTCAGAGGGCTGGCCGTGGCCCTGCGCAAGAAGAACCTCTCCGTCTACGACATCCAGCGCGAACTGTCGGCCGCCGGCCACGCGATTAGCATCAACGCTCTCTCTCTTCTCCTGCGGGAAGAGGGATTTGCCCGCCTTCCTCGCCGTCGCGATGACGAGCGCCCACTCACGGTCAGGCCCGAGATAGCGGCAGTGGCCGATCGCGGGGCCTTGGATCTTTCCCGGCGCTCTTTTCACACCCGCGTCGGCGGGTTGTTTCTCTTCGTGCCCTTGATGAAAGACTTGGACCTGGGTCGGGTCGTGGGCCAGGTGGACCTTCCGAGCTCCCACAAGATCCCCGCCGAACAGGCGGTGCGAACCCTTCTGGCTCTGAAGCTGATGGGCAAGGAACGGAAGAGTCCTGTGATGGACCTCGTCTTCGACGAAGGGATCGCGCTGTTTGCCGGACTCAACGTGGTTCCCAAACGCTCCTACTTGGCCGCCTATAGTTCCCGCCTCGACCCTCAGACCAACCTGCAGTTGATGGGGGCCTGGTTTGAAGAGGTTCAGCGCAAGGGCCTGAAGCGCGGCTCGTCAATCGACCTCGACTTCCATACCGTTCCGGCCAACACCCAGGAGGAACCTCTGGAAAAACACTATATCTCCAGCCGCAGTCGGAGTCAGAAAGGGATTCTTGTCTTCCTGGCTCGGGATGCCAGCGAACGCGCCCTCTGCTACGCCCAGGCAGGTCTCACCAAGGCCGAGCAACCCGGCGCCATCCTTCGCTTTGTGGACTTCTGGCGCACTCACACCGGGACGCTCCCTGCCGAGTTGGTGTTTGACTCGCGCTTGACCACATATGAGCATCTCCACCAACTGCACCAGCAAGGCATCCTGTTCCTGACTCTGCGGCGGCGGTCCCGGAAGATGCTGGGAGAGATCTGGAGCCGCCCCGCTTCCGCTTGGCGCCGCATCAGCCTGAACTCGCTGACCCGCACCTTCCGAACTCCCAAGGTTCTCGACGAACACCTGCGGCTCCAGGGCTACGAGGGCGAATTGCGTCAGGTCACGGTCACCGATCTTGGCCACGAGGAACCCACCGTATTGCTGACCAACAACTTCGCGATTTCATGCCCAGCCCTGGTGACCCGCTACGCGCAGCGCATGCTCATCGAGAACGGCATCTCTGAGGCCATCCAGTTCTTTCACCTCGATGCCCTCTCTTCCATGGTTGGGCTCAAGGTGGATTTCGATCTCCAGATCACCTTGATGGCCAGCTCTCTTTACCGACTCCTGGCGGAGAGAATCGGCAGGGAATACGAACGCGTCCAGGCCAAGAAGCTCTTCCGAAACCTCCTGGATGTCTCCGCCACGGTGGTGATCGACGACCACAACCGCATCACCGTGACCCTCGACAAGCGCGCTCACAACCCCTACCTTGTCGCTTCAGGGCTCGCCAACACGCCAACCCCCATGCCGTGGTTTGCCAACAAGGAGTTGGTCATACGCTTCGGCTGAGCGTATTCTTAACCCCGGCGTTAGCCATTGCCAGTACCGTGGAAATCGAGGCTAGACTACAGATAGGTCACAAAAAGCAGAACCCGCCGAATACCACCGTAAGATTGTAAGATTGTAGTTGCGAACGCGCCGGCGGGGCGTATACTCATCCGCTCGGAGAAGCCAAAACGGAAATGCCGGAATAACAGGCCCAAAGGAGCCAGTGAGTCATGCGAGATCCCCGGTTGCCGTCCCGCCCTCCCTTCGTCGCAATCAAACCATACCCCGTAAAACTGCGGCCACCAAGGCCGGAGAGCAAGCTGCCGCAGGTAGATCTCCGGCCGACGATTCAATCGTTCGGCCTCTCCGTGCGGGATCAAGGCTCTCGCGGCACGTGCTCGGTGTTCGCCATGACGTTTCTTCTCGAGTACGCCTATGACATGCGGCTCAACAGCGGATTGAGCGACCTCTCCGAGGAATACCTCAACTATGTCACCAACCTCGTTTCCGGCAACACGGCCGACGGCGACTATTTCGACAACCTTGAGGGCGGCTACCAGGCCTGGGGGATCGTTCCAGAGGCAAGCGAGCCCTATCAGATGACTGAGGTGACTTCCATCCCTCAGTCACTGCTCGACGCGGGTCGTTTGTGGACCCGCTTCGAGGCGGACTTTATCAAGCCGTGGGACAACAGCCAGGGGGCATCGCAGAGCCAGCTCGATCGCGCCATTGCGTACCTCGACGCGAACGCGCCCGTCGCCTTCGGTGGGTGGTGGCCGACGAGTTCGGCGTGGGGGACGACGCATGTGGGCGGCATCGATGTGATGAACGTGCCGCCGCTCAGCCAGAAGGCCACGATGGTGTTCGATGGGCACTCGGTGCCCCTCGTAGGATACCGCAAAGACAGCGCGTTTGCCGGTGGCGGCTACTTCGTGTTTCGCAATAGCTGGAGCGCTGTCTGGGGTGATGGCGGCTACGGATATATGCCCTTTGAGTATGTCCTGGACTACGCCAACGATCTCGTCGCGTACAGAACACAAACGATCACCGCGGCGCACATCGGCACGCAGGCGGTGGTGGCTCACCCTGATCGCCTCGACGTCTTCGTCACCGACTCGAGCGGTGTAGTGCACGGCGCCGCATGGCAGCAGGACGTACTGTCTGGGAATTGGCGGGACTGGTGGTCGATTCTTGGAGGAAGAGGGACGAGCGCCACACGCGTGGCGGCGGTAGCACGAGACCTTGACAAGCTGGATCTGTTTATTGCCGGTGCCGACGGCGCAACGTACAGTGCCGCTTGGGATCGTAACGTCACCAACGGCCAATGGCGCGGGTGGTGGAACATTCTTACCGGCGCCATCCCGGCCGGCGGGACGATCAGCGCCGTGTCACGAGATCCCGGCAAGCTGGACATCTTTCTCGTGAGCAACGACGGCGGCGTCTATACCGCCGCGTGGGATACCAACGTCGCAAATGGGCAATGGCGCGGCTGGTGGAGGATTCTCAATCTCACCGCAATGCCGGGATCACCGGTCGCCGTCGTGGCGCGCGACCCGAATAAGCTCGACATCTTCGTCGCCGGTACTGATGGAAGGACGTATTCCGCGGCATGGGACGCCGCTGTTGCAAGCGGGCAGTGGCGGGGCTGGTGGAACATTCTCACCGGCTCCATTCCGGCCGGCGGGACGATCAGCACCGTGTCACGAGATCAGGGCAAGCTGGACATCTTTCTCGTGAGCAACGACGGCGGCATCTACACCGCCGCGTGGGATACTAACGTCGCGAATGGACAATGGCGCGGCTGGTGGAAGATTCTGGATGGCGTCGCTACACCCGGCAGCGCGGTGGCTGTCGTGGCGCGCGATCCAAAC
Organism: Acidobacteriota bacterium; assembly: GCA_003171295.1. GTDB lineage: Bacteria > Acidobacteriota > Terriglobia > UBA7540 > UBA7540 > Bog-366. The sequence goes on from PMYF01000294.1 coordinate 3,943, forward strand.
AAACTGGACGTGTTCGTAGTAGGCACGGACAACGACATCTATACGGCGGCGTGGGACGCCAGCGTCGCGAACGGACAGTGGCGCGGCTGGTGGAGGATTCTCAACGGAGTGGCCGCGGCCGGGAGCGGAGTGGCGGCCGTGTCGCGCGATGCCAATAAACTGGACGTCTTCGTGATCGGAACAGACGGAGCCCTCTGGACGGCTCCTTGGGACGCCAATGTTGCCGCCGGGCAGTGGCGAGGGTGGTGGCGAATCGAGCCATGAGGAGGGCGTATGGTCAAAAAAGTCATTCGCAGGGTAAGCTCCTCGGAAGAGTGGCGTCATATGCTCAGACTTGCTCTCGATTTAGGCCATTCACAATTCGCGACCAGTACAAAAACTGTGCAACCACACTGAGTGTCCCAAACAGGACCACCACCGCTAATCTCCCCGAGCAAGGCCAGAATCCCGCCCAGCCTCCTCCTTCTATTCGTCGCGACAGGTTGTCCAAGAACAGGAGGAAAAAGAACAGTGCCGCTAGGTTGTATCCCACCCTGGAATGTTTCTGAAGTCTGGCAGCTTCGCCCTCATCTTCTTCACCTTTCAGCCAAAACAAGCATAGGAAGCCGACCAGGAGATAAGCCGCGTTATGGCCCAGGAACGCCAAGGCGGGCAGCATCACCCTCCACCACGACCAGTGCCCTGCCACCGTAAGCTTCAAGACTGCCAGCACCAGAGAGAGGAAGCTAAACATCCAGAATCCCGTGGTCTGTATCGGCTGTTTCTGCTTCTTGCTCATACCGCCTCCCGCTCATAGNNGCACCTCTCCCGGTTTCCTGCTGCCGGGTCGAGCCGGCAAGGGAAAAAGGAGCAAGTTGTCTTTGCCCTGGTGATTTCGTTCTTCATGGTAATGAACTTCGTACTGGCGCAGGGCTCGCCTTAGTGAACCCTCACCCAACAGGATCAGCTTCGACAGGCATTCCTCTTTGACCGATCTTACCCAACGTTCCGCATAGGCGTTCAGATTGGGGCTTCTGGGCGGTAACGGGATCGTTCTTACGGCTCCTGTTTCGACCACCTGGCGAAATGATGGGCAGTATTTGCTGTCGCGATCATGCAGTAGATACCGACAGTTGGCCAGAAAACCGTTTTCCTCCATCGTCACATTGCGCGCCATCTGCTCCATCCACTCCTGATCCGGATGCCGGGTGACTCCGGCCAGACAGATTCTCCGACTCTCCAGGTGAATGAAAAACAGCACATAGTACGTCAACAACCCTTGCAGCGTAAGCACTTCCACCGTGAAGAAGTCGGTTGCTGCCAAAACCGCCATGTGAGCGCGGATAAAGTCTTTCCAAGTCGTGGTGCGCTTCCGCTGGGGAGCCGGTGGAATATCATGCCGACGGAGAATATTGCCCACCGTCTGGTCCGACACCCGGTGCCCCAGGTTGGCCATGGCCCCTGCGATTCGGTCGTAGCCCCAACCGGGATTTTCTTTCGCTATCCGCACCACCAGACGTTCAATTTCCTCGTCAACTCTGGGGCGACCCTGGGATTTGCGAAACTTCGATCCGTCAAACTTGTTAGCGATGAGTCTTCGGTACCAACCCAAAAGCGTATCCGGCTTAGCTGTCGCCGCCACTTCTTCCAGAGCTTTGCGCCCAAGCCGGTGGGCAATTTCGGCCAATGTAGCTTTTTCGGCCTCCGATAACCGCAACCTGCCTTTGAT
>PMYF01000129.1 GCA_003171295.1 Acidobacteriota bacterium
TATCTCCGACAGGCTCCTAGTATGTGACATCTCTCTCAGCTTCCGCTATTGGCTATCGTTGGTTTCCGGTTGTGGGCTCGACGATTAGGGGCCAGTAACTTCTGCGGGTTTGAATTATTGCGTCCGGATAACCGGGGACCCGGACGCTCAGGGTGTGAAGGGATAAGGTCGGTGAGGATGACGGCCTGAAGCTGAGCAGATAGTAGTCGTGAATATGGTTGGAGATGCGCTGCAGGCCGTCTTCAAAGCCCCTTTGGGTGGTGAAGTTGATGTACTCTCCCCCGGAAAGTGAGGCGAGCTCGGAAGCGGTGTTTGCCTTCAGAGCACCAATGATGAGTTGAATTTCCGGCGGCAGCAAAAGAATCGGAGGATGTTCCGTGTACAGGGGCGCGGGATCGGGCGGCGATGACTTGGCCTCCACTCCGGATGATGGGCTGGTGGCCGCAGGTGGCGGGGCGAAGGTGGCGCCTTGCGGCTGATCCTCATCACCGTGGACGTAGCGCAGCAAATCCTCTTTGGTGGGAGAAAATGCCACCGAGTAGATCACAATATCGTTCACTCCAAGTTCAGCGACAACATCCGGGAGCGGGGAGCGGCTGCCGTAGTCGCGCATTTCGCTAATCAGCAGGATGGCGCGGCGGTAATCGTTCTTCCGGCGCTTGAGCATGTTGATGGCGGAAGAGACCGCATCGATGGTAACGGCATGGTAGTCACCGCAGGGCTGAAGCCTCGATAAGGCCAGGGGAATGGCATCCGGCCGGCTGGAAAAGTCGTCGAGCACGTATGGCTTCTCGCCGTATGCGACGATGGCAACTTCGTGAGGGGCGTCGCCCACAATCTCGCCGATCATTGCGTTGAGGCCTTTGAGCTTGTTGAATTCCATGGACCGGCCGCACTGCACCACAACCACCAACGACACGCCTGCGGAATCTGCATCCTCGTCCACTTTCACGAATTGGCGAACGCCATTGTCTTCAACGATAAACTCCTCCGGCGTGAGCCCATAAATCGTCTCTCCCGTCCTGCTCTGAACCCGCGTGGGGAGAAATACGAGGTTTGAATTCACCCTCAACTTGTAATTGCCGGCATCAGTTTGGCCGAGCGGCGATTCGGCGATGCCAGCATTCTGGCCCCTCGCCAAAGTAGCAAGAAGGATTGTCGCCCCCACAGCCAAAGTGAGCGCGCGCCAGTTGAAGTTGAAGGTTCGGAACCGGTGTTGATTCACCTCACATCAGATGCCTTGTGGGTGTGCACAGTTGCCGCCCGGCAGGACAGGCATTTGGTCGCGAACGGCCTATGCGCAGATGTGGCGATTGGGGGTTCCGGGCGGATTTAGCTACTCGGAAGTTGGCCGGAAACGGGCTTCGGGTCCTGGAAGCGGACTTCTGGACCGGGATAGCTTCCGACTGCCCTGTCATCCGGGAGTTACGCGACTCGCTTCCGACAAGTCCCGTTTGTCGTATGCGATCCCAGATCACCTATTCCGAAATCATCCCAATCGTCCCCAGCCACGTCTCCACCAACTGAGGCCATCCCGTTATCGGAAACTTCGTGCGCCGCTGCCCAAACGCATGCCCGCCCTGCGCATACAAATGCATCTCCACGGGAACCCCAGCCTTCTTCAGCGCGACGTAGTAAGCCAGCGAGTCGTTTACATTGTCCACGTGGTCATCCTCCGCCTGCAGCAAGAACGTAGGCGGCGTCTGGCTGGTGACATGGAGATCGGGGTTCAACGCAAGATCTTTATCGGCAGTCGCCGGATGAGGAATTACAAAATTCTTGGTGCCTTGCTTAGCATCCCACTCCGCCGCGGACAACGACAGATGGCCCGGATAGATAGCCACCGCAAAGTCCGGGCGGCAGCTTTCTTTGTCGGCCGCATCAACAGCCGGATACAAACGCTTCGCAAAATGCGTGCTCATCGCTGCCGACAGATGCCCGCCTGCCGAAAACCCGAGCACTCCGATCTTGTGCGGATCGATGTGCCAATCCGCGGCGCGAAAGCGCACCAACCCCACCGTCCTCTGCGCATCTTCCAACGCCATCGATGATTCCGGATATGGCCCCGATTTCGGATACGGCCCCACATCCGTCACGCGGTATTTCAACAGCACACACGTAATCCCTTTCGGCGTCAGCCAATCGCAGACCTCCGTGCCTTCAAGATCGATGGCAAGAACCTGATAGCCCCCGCCGGGAAACACGACCACCGCGGCGCCCGTATTCTTTCCCTTCGGCGAATAGACCGTCATCGTAGGCTGCATCACGCTGCTCACGCCAACCGCCGGCCTTCCGGCAACAAGAAAGTCTTTCCCCGACGTCTCAGCGGCCTCCGGCCCCGCGACAGGCTGGGGATCGGGCACTCTCCCCGGCCATATTGGCACTTGCGTATGTCCCGGCGATGGCTGCCACACAGGCTTCTGCGCGCTCAGACTGCCAAACGCAGACACAACACAAAGAGCAAAAATCAAAGGCTTCATCACAATCCCCCAGAGGCAGGATAGAGCAAGACGAACTCTCATCAGAAGATAGGTTATGATAACCGCGCTTCTCGTCACTTGTCTCCCGGTATGTCGGGCACTCGGAAAATACTCTCAGGTGGCAGGAGAATCAGTGCACTCTTCTCATTGCAAGTTACTGCCGGTCAGTAGGTTCTGCCGTCTCCAAGCATTCGGACTGAAAAGTCACCTTCCTGGAGATTGTCTATCGAACCAGGGTCGCGGGATAACTGTTGGAACAGCCCATATCATTAAGAACCCGGCATGGCAGTCCCGAAACGGGGTTCGGGGCCCCGAAGGGGGGCGTTTGGTGGTGGGAAGGGGATTTCCCAACAGTTATACGGGATGCCCATTGGTTGAGTCCGCAATTGGCGATATTCCGGCTGGGCTCGCAAGTTTTGTTATCGTGCACTGCAATGGGCCAATGTCATCGTTTGGTGATGATGACGAGAATTCCGCAGAGCACCGGCTGAAGGGACGCCAGAGCTCAAATTGACGGCAAATGTTAAATGACACAGTTATTTCAGGAAATGAACACAATGGATGGGCAACCGATCATGCACGGAGAATAGGTTGGGCCAGCGACGATTGACATCCAAAACCAGGTCTTCGGAGCGCGGTCCGCTACTGGTTGATGTGAACGACGGTTGCAGGCGGAAATCCGTTGAACCAGGTCGAAGAAGCATTGCTGTAGGCGCCGATTTTTTCCGAATAGACCAGATCATCGATTTGGAGGTCAGGCAGCTGCTCGGATTGCGAGATGACGTCCATACCATCACAGGTCTGCCCGTAGACCGCGCAGACTTCGGTTGCGCCTTTTTTAAACGCCTTGAGATGATATTGGCAATGGTCAAAAATGATGCCGGAGAACGTGTGATAGACGCTGTCGTCAATGAAGAAGCAGAGCTTTCCATCACGCACAGCTTTGCCGATGATCCGTGCGACGAGGGTGGCGGCCGTGGCAACGAAAAATCTGCCCGGCTCCGCGAGGATCTCCATATTGCGCGGGAACAGTCTGTCGATCTCGGCGTTGATCATTCTGGCGAGCAGGCTGAAAGGCTTCACATGCCGGTCATAGGCGACAGGAAAGCCGCCGCCTATGTCGAGGATTTTGATCGCATGGCCACGCGTGTTCGCCTCTCGCAATACCGCTGCCGCGATATTAAGAGCCTGAACGAAGTTTTCGAAGTTGGCGCATTGGCTGCCCACGTGAAAGCTCAGTCCTTCGACCTCCAATCCGATATCGAACGCAGCGCAGATCAGATCCACTGCTTCTCCCGAGTCACAACCGAATTTGGACGACAACTCCACCATGGACCCGGTGTTGGGAACTCGCAAGCGCAGGACAACGCCGGCATGTGGGGCGTGTTGTTTGATCTTCAGCAGCTCGTTGCGGTTGTCATAGGTAACGAGGGGCTTGTAGCGGTCAAGCGCCTGGAGTGTCTCCTTGGGTTTTGTGGGATTGGCGAAAATGATTTTGTCCCAGATAAAGTCTTGCTGATCCTTGGGCGGAAGGTGTTTTATTTTTTCATAAACCAGCATGAACTCCGGAAGTGAGGCTACATCGAAGCTGGCGCCCGCGCCGTACAAAGTGCGCACAATCTCCGGCGCCGGATTCGCTTTTACAGCGTAATACGCCTGAACTCGAGGAAGGTGCCTCTTATATTTGGCGTAGTTGCGGCGGATGATCTCGTGATCGATCACCAGAACGGGTGTCCCGTGCTGCGCGGCGATTGCTTGAAGCTGTCGGGTTGTAGCCACAAGCCCCCCTCTCTTCCAGCACTAATCGAGGGCAGGATCCGTGCCGTCGATCATTTTCACTTTGTTGTGCGTGAAGTATTCTCTTGTCAGCGCCTTCATCATTTGACCGCGCTGGTCGTAAAGCCTGCGCAATTTCCGCCGCGGGTGCCTGGCGAGCGCATAGTGCGTGAGGATCGGCATGGCGATGGTCGTATCCGTGTAGCAAACCACCGCATCGGGCAGGCGGTCGGGATCCACTTTCCCCCAGCTTACGGCTTCGCTGGGAGTAGCTCCGCTCAGTCCGCCAGTGTCCGGACGTGCATCGGTTACCTGCAAGAAATAATCCTGGCCAAATTCCTTGATGCGCAGCACCTCCTGGATCTGAGGTTCCGTCTGGAGCATGAAGTTCTTGGGGCTACCGCCGCCCCACAGAACTACGGCACTTTTGCCTCCTGCCCGTTTCGCAGCGAGAACGTAAGCGGTTGTCTCATTCACGTCGATCGACGGATTCACACGCAGCTTGTTGCCGCGCAATTCTACGCCGGCCACGTTCATCCCAATCGTTGAGTCGCCGGGCGAGGATGTGAAACAGGGCACGCCTGCGCGATAGGCGGCTGCCAGTACGGAGACGTCCTTGAGGCCCGCTTTGCGCTCCCACTCGGCTGCATACTTGCCCAGCAGATAGTGCAGTTCAGCGGAGCCCATTTCCTTCTGGAATTCGGGTTGAACAAGAATGCCACGCAGGATTTCATCCGTTGCCATCAGGCAATCGCTGTAACCGAGCAGAACGTCGTACACGCGCACGATATCGTTGTCGCGCAGTTCCGTGTCGTCCATTGTGAAGCTTCCTGCACGCACAGGATAGTTCAAGGCAAAATGCAGGTCGTGATACAAATTGGCGCCGGTCGAGACAATCCAGTCTACAAATCCGGCTTTGATAAGGGGAACGATGCAGGAGCACCCCAGCCCGGCCGGGGTGAGCGCTCCCGATATACTCATGCCGATCGTTACGTCTGGCTTCAGCATCTTTTCCACGAAAAGCTTGCAACCCTCTTTAAGACGGGCTGAGTTGTAGGCAAGAAACACCTCGTCCACGATGTCAGGAAGCTTCTCTCTGCCTGTCAGATTCTTCGGGAGAATCCGCTTTCCGGACAGGAAGCGGTCGCGATTCGGGCACTTCTTCTTTTTCATCCAATCGGGCATCTCCGACATGTCTTCGCGATAACGATGTTGTGACTTTTGAGCTTTAGCCATGATCGAATCAATTTCCTCCCTTGAACACAATGAGTGCCGCTCGCATTGAAATCGTGCATCGAGCTGAATTAGACTAGCACAGCGAGTCGACCGGGGAAAGCGTGCAGCGCGGTTGGCACAGGTCGGTTGGCCTATTGCTGAATTTCCGAGATAGGAGGGGAAACGCAATGGCAGCGGCAAGATGCAAAGAATGCGGTAAACCCACACGCGACAGATCGTACACTGGACCTTTCTACCCAGCCGGAGGATCGAACCCCGCAATCATTTGTGGCAGGGGGAGTTGCGAGGAGCCAGCGGAAGAGATATGGCTAAAGGAAGAAGAGATAACTAGATACCGAAACGGCGATAGAATCTTTGACTTTAACACCTTTGGGGGAGGAAAAATAAAACTGGCCGACGTCAACCCTACGACGACAGGAACTCCAACGTGAACGATATGAAGCCTAGTAGCGCAGACCTGCTTTCTAGGTCTGCGGCTTTTCCGGTCCGATAAAGAGCTTAGGGAGGTTCATGGTGCGATTGGAGGAGTGTGGATTCGTTCGAGTCGGACGCCTGACGATACACCCGCATTTTGAGATCAGTTTCGACTGTAAGGAAGCAGAATGGTGGGTGTGCTGTGTTTACGCCTTTAAGGTTGGCAATGAAGTTCTCCGCATCGGTAAGAGCGAGCGCTGCTGCCTCAGTGTGCGAATAGACCGATGGAACAGGGATGTTCGTCGGGCCATCACCGATAAAATGGAGGTACCAGGCTGCACGTCCCTGGAAGAGGCCGCAGAGTGGGAGAAGGCATTGAAGCAAGCGGACGGTGAGTTCTGGGCCAAGCGGTGCACCCCTCCCAACAAGGAATCGCTCCGAGCAGAAGAAAAGCGACTCATTCGAGAGTTTTGCCCGAGGCTGTGCCACGATCTACCGAGGGAATGCCGGTCAACCTGAGACACTACCGCTCCTAGCGTTGGGTCTTATGGAGCAACGCACAAATATTACGCTACCCCGCGGTTCGCAATGCGGACGGAGCCGGTGGCGACGGGGTGGTGCTGAACCGGCAAAGTGAACCAAATGAAAGATTCGAAAAACACGCCGTCTTCAATGGGCTTCTCGATGCCCGCGGAGTGGGACCTACACGAAGCGACGTGGCTCGCGTGGCCTCATAATCCCACCGACTGGCCGGACAAGCTCGATGCTATTTGCTGGGTCTACGGCGAAATTTTGCGCAACATTTCGCCCGGTGAGCACATCAGGATGCTGGTTAATTCAGCGGCCGGCCAGAAGACCGCGCAGCGCTACCTGAAGCGCGCAGGAGCTGACCCGACGCGCGTCGAGTTCATCAGGCACCCAACAAATCGCGGCTGGATGCGGGACAGCGGGCCCATATTTGTTCGGCGCCACTGGAACAGAAGGACGGAGACCGCCATCGTCCATTTCCATTTCAACGCCTGGGCCAAGTATTCTG
>PMYF01000692.1 GCA_003171295.1 Acidobacteriota bacterium
CAACGACGCGGACGACGCCTACGGGGAGACTCAACTCGCCGCTCTCCACGCGAAGGATTTCATCATCATCAATCCGGGCGGTGGCTGGCGGTCGAAGTGCTGGTCCCCGGAAAACTACGCGGAACTTATGCGACGATTGGAAGGCGCTATTCACGAGCAGATCCTACTGACCGGCTCTCCAGGTGAAGAGGGTTTGATCTCCGAGGTCTTGCGGCGCTCGGGCTCGACCCGCGCCCACTACATACCCACTACGCTCGTGCAGTTCATCGCCCTGGCGCGGCGGGCCAGATTGTTTGTGGGAGGGGACACCGGGCCCCTGCATCTGGCCGCCGCCGTCGCTACTCCCGTTGTAGGCATCTTCGGCCCCACGGACCCGGTGCGCAACGGCCCCTTCGCTCCGGACGACATCGCCCTTTCAAACCTCGGCCCGATCAACCACACCCGCCGTGCGGCGAGCCCCGCCTATCTGCCCGGGATTTCAGTGGAAACCGTCCTGGCCGCCATCACGAAGCGTCTGGCGAGGACACATGCATAGCGCCTACGCTCGGTGGGCCGTGCGCTGGCGCGTGCCGCTGGGATTCACTCTGTCCGCGGCATACCTCAATCCATGGCACAACTTCTGCCGGCCCACCGTGGCGCTTTGGCTGGCGGGCGGCGCCGTGGCACTGTTGGGACTGGCGATCCGCACCTACGCCGCCGGCCACCTCGCCAAGAACCAGAGTCTGGCCACCAGCGGGCCTTACGCATACACGCGGAACCCACTTTACCTTGGAAGCGCCTGCGTGGGCGGAGGATTTGCTCTGGCCGGAGGCTCGTGGATCCTGGGCTTGGCCTTGGTGGTTCTATTCGTGGCGGTGTATTGGCCTGTGATCCGCCGTGAAGAGGAATTCCTGCGGCGGGAGTTTGGGGACGTGTACGAGCGTTATGCTCAGAGTGTTCCACTTTTGATTCCCAGATTTCGCTGCTCCGCTGGCGGGGCAACATTCCAGTGGAAGCAGTATCAGAAGAATCGTGAATACGAGGCGCTGCTCGGGTACCTCGGCGGGATGATTTTTCTGGCGTTAAAGATCTGGCTCCGCTAGAGTGTGCCGGGCCACTTGGGTAAGGCCGCTCGCGTCTAATGGTTGGTATGCAAACACACATCTCATTTACAGTCCGTACGTTGCTCCTGTTGCTGCCCCTCGCGGTCTCCGTTTCGGTGAGGGGGGAGAACGCCCATGAATCTCTCACGCCGGGCGAGACGCTGACCTACGATGTAACGTGGTCCGTCTTCCACGCGGGCGAGGTGACAGGCACGCTCCGCAGTGGGGGAGAGGGCGCGCGTGACACTTACGAGGTCACGACCACGGCGCGGTCGGAGGGGGTCGTCTCGCTGCTGATCGACGTCAACGACGAACTCCATTCCTTCTTCAGCCCCCAGACTCTCTGCTCGCAACGGATTACCAAGAAGATCAATGAAGGGCGGCGGCACAAGGACACTCTGATTGTTTTCGACTATATCCGGAAGCTCGCCCTGCTGGATGAGCGTGACCTGAGCCAGTCCGGCGCGCCGGCCAAACACGCCGAAAACGAGATTCCTCCCTGCGTCGAGGATGTGGTGACGGCGTTTTATTATCTCCGCCGCCAGCACTTCGAGGTTGGCCACACGATCGAACTGCCTGTGAACGATGGCTCCAAAACCCAGCGGGTCGTCGTGGAGGTCCAGGCGCGCGAGAAGGTGCAGACTCCCCTGGGAACCTTCGACGCTTTTCGCGTGGAGCCGAAGGTCTTCAACAGTTTGTTTAAGAGGAAAGGCCGCATGCTTATCTGGTTCAGTGCTGACGACCGGCAATTGCCTCTGCGCATCAAGGCGATGATTGCCGTGGGTTCAATCACGGGCACCTTGCGGTCTGTTTCCCACCCGCCGCCGAACGTCCCCCCAGCCAAGCCGTGAGCTCGGCCGGGCAGCTCAAATCACCCTGTACTTTTCGGCGAGGAGTCTTTTGAACCGGGATTGATAAAGCAGGTCGTACGTCTCTTCCCGGCCAGGGAAAAGCCGGAGAGCATACTGGCGAGTCTGAGCGACCAGGGCCGCGGCTTCCTCGACCGGCAGGTCCGACTGCCGGAGGAGATTGGTCACCAGGTCAACCACTACTTGCAGCCGCCGGACCCGGCGACTTTCTGCGAGGATTTCCTCCGCGGTGGGCACGATCCGAATCTCCCGCTGGCCAGATACAAATACAACTGGCCCTGGAGTGCGAGATTCGAGTATAAGCTAGAGTCAAGGCCGGTGTGGGGATTTCACCATCCTCATCCGGCGGGCGCTGGCGTTCAGGGAAAATGCCAACCGGGCTCTCCACGGCCAATGCGGAACGCACTCACCGGCGCGGGCAGAGGACCCGCCAGGTACTGGGCGAAGCGCTGCGGAAATTTCTCCAGGAAGATTCGCTGATGGTTTCGGCATCCATCGCCTACCACAGCTTGCTGGCCATTTTTCCCATGCTCCTGCTGTTGCTCGGGGTGAGCGGGATTTACATCCGCCGCTTCGAACTCGCGGGCCGGCTCGCCATCGTCCTGCAGCGCTACTTGCCCGTCAAAACCGACTTCATTATGCAGAATCTGGTCGGCATCTCGCGCGCTTACGGGAGAATCGGCCTCATCTCGTTTCTGCTGCTGCTGTGGAGCTCTTCGGGAGTGTTCCTGCCCCTCGAGAATGCCCTGAACCGCGCCTGGGAAGTCGCGCAGGGCCGCGCCTGGTGGCGGAGCCGGCTTTTGGCCCTCGAGATGGCTGTCGTGGTGGCCTGCCTCATCCTGATCTCCACGGGAGTCGTCGCCGTGGAGATCCTTTTCCGCAATTGGCTGGGGCGCCTGCTGGCTCCCTCCCTGCATCCCCTGGTGGTCTTCATATATCATCTGCTGACGGCGGCAAGCTCCTTCAGTGTGGCGCTCCTGACGTTTCTGATTCTGTTCCAGCGGCTCCCGCATCGCGCCATGCGGCTTCGCCAGGCTTTCCCCGGCGCTTTGCTGACCGCCCTGGTCTGGGAGGTGGCACGCTGGCTTTTCACCATTTTGCTCCCCTTCTTCAATTACCGGCAGGTTTACGGATCCATAGGTGTTGTTGTATCTCTTATGACCTGGACGTATATATCCTCGGCAGTGATGCTTTTCGGCGCCCAGGTGTCGCGCTCTCTTTACCGGACTTTGACCCCCTCCACGCCTGCCCCCTCCTTGGCCGCTCCCGTCGCCAGCACAGGTTCCGGAGCGCCATAAGTGTTTACCATCAGCGACCCCGCCGTCCATTGCACCGTCGTCGCGCCGTCGATATCGGTCTCGAAAATCCTGGCCCCGGCGTTTTGCAGCACCTTCAGCGTCTCTGGATTCGGCAGGTTTCCGACGCCCCCTGCCTCTGTGCTAATGACCGCTACGCGGGGCGCGACGCGCGCAATGAATTCCGGACTGGAGGACGACCTCGACCCATGGTGCGCAACTTTGAGTACCTGGCTCGCCAGGGGCTCACCTGCCGCCAGGAGTTGCTTTTCCACATCGCGGCTTGCGTCGCCCGGCAGCAAGAAGTTTACTCCAGCCGTGCCGATCCGCATGACCAGTGAGTCGTCATTGCTCGGAGAACGTAACAAGGGCCGTTGCCGCGGCGGCCAAAGCACGCGAGTTGAGGTTTGGCCCCGCGCCAGCGTGTCGCCAGCATAGAGCGTGCGCACGGGAATATCCCGCTTCGAAAGCTTCTTGAGGAGTGCCACGTATTCCGGTGTCTCCGGAGTGGGAGCGTGCCAGAACTCGCCCACGTGAAAGTTGTCGAGGATTGCTCCGAGCCCGCCCAGATGGTCCTCGTGCGCGTGGGTCAGCACCACCATATCAATCGTCTTGATGCCGCGCGACCAGAGGTAGGGCGAAACAATATCCTCGCCCGGATCCCAGCGGCGGCCCTGAAAGCCACCCTCCCGGGTGCCGCGCGTCCGGCTGCCTCCCGCATCGACGAGCATCGTGGTCTGGTCGGGAAACACCAGCAAGAGCGCGTCGCCCTGACCGCAATCGAGCGCGGTCAGTTCCAGGGTCCCGCGCGGCAGGCGCGGCGGAAAAGGATGAAGGGCCACCAGAGCCACGAAGACCGCCGCAACTGCAAGCGTTACGCCCACAGCACGCCGCGCGAATTTGAGCGCGCAGGCCGCAATGATGAACGACCCGCAGAATCCCCATGCCACCCACCCCGGGGGTTCAGGCACCCGGTACGAGAGCCACGTCGTGAGTCCAGGCAGATGGGTCAAGCCAAAGAGTACGGCCATCACCATGCTCAGCAGCTTGGCGGGCCAAACCGCAAGCACCGGGGAAACAACGCTCAGGAGATTGGTCGGCAGGGCGAGTGCCAGGAGCAGGGTCATGACCGGAATCGCCAGGGCGTTCAATCCCACGCCCGCGAACGTGACCCGATGGAAGGTTCTGACCATGGGCAGGAGCAAGCCCAATTGCAGGACCGCGGAGAAGACCAGGATGCTCGTAGCCCACAATAGAGCCTTCAGGGGCGTGACCACTATGCTGCGGGCGAATGCAGGGTGGCGATCCAGAAAACCAGCGCAGCGGCCGAGTGCCTGAATCAAGGCTCGCAGGTCCAGCCGGGTCTGTGCCAGTCGCGGCGGCAAGCGATCGTCAAGTGGCACATCATCCAACCGGTTGAGAGCGCGGCGGTACGGTTCGGTGGTGCGTTCCAGAAGCGGAACCGCCAGCCCGACAATCAGCAGCGCGGCGGCAAAGGAGAGCTGGAACCCAGATTCGAACAGCCATGTGGGGCGGACATACAGAAGAATCAGCGCCACGCCGCCGATGGAATTCAGCGCGGAGTGGTCCCGGTCGAGAATGCGCGCGACAACGTAAAGGGCGATCATCAGCGTCGCACGCAGGGTGGGCGCGCGTTGCTGCACCAGTAACGAGTATGCTGCCAGGAAGCCGAGCACAATGACCGACTTCGTTGCCGTATTCCAGGGGAACCATCGCAACAGGAAGCCCATCAGCAGCGTAAGCAGGCCCACGTGCAGGCCGGCGATCACCAGCAAGTGATAAAGCCCCGTTTTACGGAACCCCTCAATGGTATCGGAATCGAGCGAAGTGCGTTCGCCCCAGAGTACAGCCTTCAGCACGGCGCCATAACGCCCCTGGGCCGACCACGGCGGATAGAGATCATCGATCCCGCGCAACAAGCGCTGCCGCACGCGCTCCAGACCCGACCCCAGACTGAAGGCCCTTGCCTGACCCACTTTCTCCATGAGCCGTGAATTCTTGACGGTCCCGATCCAGTAAATGTCTTCGATGTCTTCCATCCAGCGCCGGAAATCAAAGCTGCCGGGGTTTTGATAGATGTGCGGCTGGCACAAACGAACGAGCGTACGGATGGTGTCGCCGTATTGGAGGGAGAGCGGCTGTGCATCCGTGGGAGCGCCGAATTCCTCCGTACCCTGCACGCGCAGGCGGATTTTCCCCCTCACGGCAAAGATCCTGGCACGCGACTCGATGCGTTGGGCCTCGAGGTCGAATTGCATCCCGTATCCCGTGCGATAGGGAGTTGAGATGACTCGCCCTTCTAGCCGTACCGGGTCGCCCAGGTCAACGCCCAGGGATGCCAGGTGAGAAACATGGTTCCACGGAAACCGGCGCGCATGAAGGCGCGCCGCAGCTACACCCGTGGGCACGAGGGCAGCCAGCGCGAACCAGACGGCCGTGAGTCGCCAACCAGAGCGCAGCAGAAGGAGCCCGATGAGAAGGAAGCAGCCCGCGCCGGCCAGGAACCACGCGACCCCGACCGTGGCCTGCATCGAGTGCGCCCACACGATTCCCAAAGCGAAGCTCGCCGCCAGCGCCGCCAGCGGGGCCTTGAGGACAGGTCGGGTACCTGCATGTCGACTTTGGTCAGGCGACGGATCGCTATTCATCAGCCCGGAAACATCCAGCTTGGTGGGGCATTGGTCGAGACGGTAGCCTTAGTGGTCAATGACCTCTTGATTGTTGGATCAATGACAACGGGCCATTATTAGTCTTCCGGCGCGCTATTTCAAGCCCTCAGAGCGCGGCAGAGTTGCGGGGCATCGCAGCGGGGTTGTGTGCCTTTGAGTATGCTTCAACGGCTGCGGTGGGAGAGTCGAACGTGGGATTCAATGTGGTAGGTCTGCGGGAAGAAATCGAACATTTCTAGAGCGGACTGCTTTTTTCAATTGCCCACCGTTAGAATCCAAAGAGGGGGCGGCAAGTGCGGAAAACAGGAAAATATTGAGGCCCGTCACGGCAAGCATAATTAGTGCAGTGACAATAGCGAGAAAGCGATTTAGCCGCGCCCCACCATGGGAAGAGAAACGGCCGATCTTCCAAGCCCACAAAATACTGATCAGCCCGAGGAGTAAAATCGAATAAACCAAGTATCTTTCCCGTTTCAGATTTCGGAGCTGGCTTTCCGGCGACTTGATGGCACCGTGGAAAAATGTGAGCTCTCAAACGGCCCGTTGCCCCTCAATTACACCCCGGCAACGGATCTGGGTGCCGACGTCGCCGGCGTAAACGAGCTGGACCACCCCGCCATCCCCCTCTTCGAGGATATTCCACGATACAGGGACCTCTCCCTCAGCGAAACGCGTTCGGCCCAGATCAAAACCTACTACGTCTCTGCTTGTCTTGCGGATCGTGGCTTCAAGGATTGGAACTCTAGGTTCCGTCGTAATGGTGACCGCCTGAAGTATTGCTGCTCGCCTGATTACCTGGTGCCCCCGGTTCCATATGGCCACCTGGGACGCTGTAACATCCTGAGTAAGGGGGTGACCGTCAAATACAACCCCCAGGCGCGAGGCCGTGCCCTGCTTTACCACGATCGTGTGCACCGGGTTGACGAAATAAACCAATTCGGGGTAGCTGACGCTCCCGAAGTAGAAATACACCGCAAGGAACACGCCAACGATGCTCGCTGCTGTGCCCACTATACCGACCAAGAAATTAGAGAAGAAGGCGCGAAATCGACTTGGACGTGCGCTTACCTCCGGTTTCGAACCCATATCCTGCTCTCCCCCTGGCAAGGTTAGCACCAATACAGTTCACTTAACAGCATTCCGTGCTATTCTGTTTTGGGGCGGGAGGCCCCCCAGAATGGCTCGTACCGTTGCGTCCTTACCCGCCGGGAGCCGGATTACCGACTACATCAGTCTCGGCGTCATTGCCAAGTTCTTCCCTGCTGACAGGGTCCACGAGGTTTTGAAACAAACCAAGCGCGCCAGTGTACGCGAGCGCGATTTGCCGGCCCAGGTAGTGGTGTATTACGTCATCGCATTGGCGCTGTACATGCGGTCCTCTTATCGTGAGGTGCTGCGCTGCTTGCTGGAGGGAGTGCAGTGGCTGTTGGATCCGTCGGCCGCCGTAAAGGTGGCTGGCAAGTCAGGCATTTCGCAAGCCCGCAGCCGCCTGGGACCCGAGCCGCTGAAGAAACTCTATGAGGCCATAGTGGCTCCCATCGCGGAGAAACGGACCCAGGGAGCATGGTATCGTCACTGGCGACTCATCAGCCTCGACGGCAGCACCTTGGACACCGCCGATACCGTAGAAAACGAAAAGGCCTTTGGGCGGCCCGGTGCCAGTCGCGGCTCCAGCGCTTTCCCCAAGCTTCGCTTCGTGGCGCTGTTGGAAAGCGGAACTCACGTGTTGTGGGCCGCGCGCATGAGCCCCTATGCCACCGATGAGATCACGCTGGCGGAGGAAGTCGTGCCCGCGCTCGGGAAAGGAATGCTGTGCTTGGCGGACCGATTCTTTCCCAGCTACAAACTCTGGCGGATGGCGGCCCACACCGGTGCGGATTTACTGTGGCGCACCCGCCAGAATGCGCGTCTGGATGTCGATCGGTGCCTACCCGACGGCTCCTCTCTCAGTCGCCTTTACGCCTCGACTGCGGATCGCCGGAAGCAGCACAACGGGAGGGTGGTCCGCGCGATCGACTATCGCCTGAAGGACGTCAAAGATGCCGAGCCGATCTACCGATTGATTACTACCATCCTCGACCCCAACCAAGCTCCCGCCAAAGAACTGGCTGCGCTCTACCATGAGCGATGGGAGATAGAAACGGCTCTGGATGAACTCAAGACGCACCTGCGCGGGGCACAGATCGTGCTGCGCAGCAAGACGCCAGAGTTGGTGGAGCAGGAGTTCTGGGGCTTGCTCATGGCTCACTACGCCATCCGCGGCTTGATGCACGAAGCCGCCCTGCGAGCCGATGAGGATCCCGACCGGCTCTCCTTCCTACATTCCGTGCGCGTGGTCCAACGACGCATGGCCCGCTACGCTGCTATTCCCCCCTCGGCAGAGGAAAATCCTGCATGAGGCGATCCTCGACGAGATCCTGCAAGAGCGCGTCACATCAAGCCGCAATCGGGTCAACCCGCGCGGGGTAAAGCGGAAGATGCGGAACTACAATCTGCGTCCGCGCAAGCGGCAGCGCACGCGCCG
>PMYF01000055.1 GCA_003171295.1 Acidobacteriota bacterium
CTATACAACTCACGCGGCTATGGGGCCATTGGGCCATTCTGGAGCTTTGGTCCCAATCGCTACTCGTCGCTTCGATCACGGGCATACTATGCGCCACGTTTTTTGTAGTTCGTATGGTTGGTTTCTCAAGCGGAAGCCTTGTCTCCGTAGCTCCCTACTGGTGGGGTCTGAAGTTTGGAGTCATGCAATACGTATTTGAGTACGGCCCCATGCTTTTGCTGGGCTTGCTCGGGCTAAAATCGCTATGGAAGGGCAGCCGGCTTCGAGCCTTCTCTCTTGGCCTGATCGCCGCGATGGCAATCTTTTGCGACCTATTCGTTGGGATAGCTCAACTTCCACACTTCAGGGTCGGTAACAGATTGTTGCCCGTCGTACTCCTGGCAGGAGCGGCCTGGTTCTTCGAGCACGCCAAGCTGACTCCAGCAAGGAAATGGTTAGTGCTGGCCGCGATTGCTTTGGCCGTACCAACCCTCATGACTGACATAGTTGGCGCGTCGAATATTCTGGATAGGCATGACACCGCTTATGTGAGCTCTGCAGATCTGAAAGCTTGCGAGTGGATTCGCACCCACCTTCCGACAGCGGCCATTGTTCAGAGCAGGCCTGACTATGTAGGGGACTATCTAGTGCCGCCGTCCGCAGGTTTCGGGCAAGAGCTGTCATTGATACCCACGTTTGCTTTGCGCCGTAGTGCGCTTGGGGAGGAATACAGTGCAAGGTCGGTTTGCGCTGGATGTGACAACCTGGTCAAAATGCGAGAGGCAGATCTTGACACGATGTTCCGGGCACCGGATGCGACAGAAGTAATATCCATGACGGCCAAATACAAGATTGATTATCTTTACGTCGGTCCGTATGAGCGGAGTGAATATCCGAACTTTCTTGGAGTACTCAGTGCGTCCCCTCGGTTTAATCAGATATATGACGAAGATTCGGTTCATATCTTTCGGATCGTAGACGCGAAACTCGCCGGCAGCCGGTAGAATCAATCCGCTAATACTGCGTCTTCGCAGAGACAAATCGACGTAGGCACTTTCGCGAGGCCAGACAAAGTGTTATAGCGAAGGCATGGGCTGGCAAAACGGATCCTGTGCTCTTCAACTACCTAAAGTCCATTGCTGAGCCGATGGAGGCGTGGACGAACATGCACATCGCGAATTTCTACGTTGGCGCCATTTTGGAACCTTGACGGTAGTGGGAGCTAGTCTTCAAGAAGCGCTTCTCGACCAGATGCCACATCAGGACAGATGTCAGGGCCACAAGAGTCAGACTGAGCAGAAGGAACATAGGCGGAGACAGTCTTCCATGGCCAAGCAGAATAACCGTCTGGATGATAGGAAAATGAACGATATATACGCCGTAAGAGAAGTCGCCAAATTTCGCAAAGTTGCCGAGATAGCGCCAGAACCCAAAGACGAATACCACCCCCGAAATCCAGAAAACATCAAGGATCTCATTGGTGATGAAGTGGTCGAGAAGATACAACACTGCGGCGATGCAAGCAATGACTCGAAAATGAGGCTTCAACTTGTCAAAGAAGAGCAACAGCAAGATGCCCGCGGCGAAATAAGCAAGCTGCGCCGGGAACTGCACCTCCATTTTCGCATAGATGCTGCGCGAGTTTTCCGCTGCATCGGGGCCTACGGAGCCATAGAAGAAATCAAGCAATGCAAAACCGTACTTCCAGAGGCAGGAGATGCAGAAGATTGTTGCCATGGTCTTCCGGACTCCGAAGCGGTTGCTGAGGTAATGAATGAAGGGAACGAGCAAATAGAAGGCTACCTCGATCTTCAGCGTCCAGAGAGCGCCGTTTACTGCCGAGTTACTGTTTGAAGTAAATACGCCGGGCAACGTAGGCGCGAGGAAGTTGAGAAAGCAGAGATTGGCGCCGAGGTACTGCCAGAATTGAGCTCCAAAGTAGCGGGATGCAGGCAGCGGACTGACGACATAGAGGCCCAGGGCGGCGCAGGCAATGACGGCAAAATAGGCCGGGTAAATGCGCCTGACGCGCTTCTCGAGATAGGACCGAAGGGAGGACGAGCGCGTATAGCTTCGGTAGATGAGTAGCCCGCTGATGACAAAGAAGGACCTGACGGCAAAGTGCGGGGAAAGGTATTTGCCAAAAGCTGAAAATGCGGAAATGCCAGAGAGTGCGTAAACATGGAACAAGGCAACGATGGACGCCAAGATCAAGCGAAGGCAATCCAGATTGTTCTTGTTGAAGTCGGCGTTGCCTCTCACTATCGCGCCTCCGTGGATTCCAATATAAGATAGCAGATTGGTGCTTTCCAGCTGAAATTCAACTCCGCACCATCTCTCGATATTAATTGATGAAACCGAAACACGCCAGCATTCTCGTTCTGAACTGCGTGGCAGCCGGTGCCATATATTCATGATTGTACGCTTGAAACTCGTTATCTGGGGGCTTTGACAGACAAGAGAAGCGTACTCGATACTTTAGCTGTGGCCTTGATTGTAGCGCCTCTGCGGGATGCTGCCAATACGCTCAAAGAAAGAATCAATTTCATGAAGCTCCCTCGACACGCGGAAATTTGGTTCTTGCCGTATCTGAGGGACCGCCTGCGGAAAATAGCGCGGCCCACGAAGCCGAAGCGGGCCTGGGTTACTATCACCGATCACTACGAACCGCT